>DFPA01000018.1 GCA_002377025.1 Patescibacteria group bacterium UBA3527 | reverse complement strand
CAACGTTTCGAAAGGGGCAATCTGTACGTTGACCTGGGGCGAGTAACCGGAGTAATGCCATACGATGAGCAGATCCCCGGTGAACGATATCGACCGGGAGAGAGAATTCGTTGTCTACTGCTGGCGGTAGATGAAACAGCGCGCGGTATTTTCCTAAAGCTCTCACGCTCTCACGCCGGATTTTTGGAACAGCTGTTTGCAGTAGAAACTCCGGAATTACAAAGCGGTGCTGTCGAAGTTAAAGCCATTGCTCGTGAAGCGGGTAGTCGCTCAAAAATTGCTGTATTTGCTAACGATGACCACATAGACCCGGTCGGCTCGCTGGTGGGCCAGCGCGGTGTTCGTGTGTCGACCGTCATGAGTGAACTCGGTGGTGAAAAAATTGACATTATTGAGTGGAGTGAAGATCCTATAGAGTTTATCGAAGACGCTCTGTCCCCTGCCGAGGTTATGGAAGTAAAAGTGGAAGTAGAGCCTGATGAAGAAAACGACGTACGCGGACACGCTATTGTTGAAGTAGCTCCAGACCAACAGTCATTGGCTATCGGTCGGGGCGGGCAAAACGTGCGCTTAGCTGCTAAGCTGACTGGTTGGAAAATTGACATCGTTTCTATCGGCGGTGAAGAACTGGCGGAAAGTGACGGTCAAATTGTAGAGGTAAGCGAGAACACTGAAGAAGGTCGCGATATCGATACCTTAGAAAGCGAGGACGCAACTACTACCAAGGAAGAACTTGTGGAAGAACCTAACGAAGACACTGAAGACCGAGACGTAAAAACATTTGACGAGGAGGAAGAAATCGATACTCCGGAAGAAGCAGAGGAATTGGTAAACGAAGAAGCTGAAGAATCTTCCGAGGAAGAGGAAAAGAAATAGCATTTATCCTAGTAGAAGAAAAGGGTGCACGAGCAAAGCTCGTGCACCCTTTTCAGTCTCCTAAAACTACGCTAGGATAGCTTTGTTAATCTGATAATCCTATCATCATGATAAAAGTCTTTGGCCATTTAGCTCCAGATACCGACACTGTCGGTTCAGCCATAATTTGGGCTTGGTATTTGAACGAACATACATCCATGGACGCTGAGCCATATGTTCTGGGAGAGCTAAACAGTGAAACTAATTTTGTGCTTAATCGCTGGAACGTCGATACACCAAGACTCCTTGAAAACTTGTCCGAAGGTGAAGAAGTGGTGGTCGTTGACACCAATAACCCTCAAGAACTGCCGGAAAGTATCGAAAACGCAAATATTCTGCAAATCATTGATCATCACAAGCTGGTCGGTGGCCTCAGCACCGACACTCCTCCAGAAGTAACAATGCGACCGGTAGCTTGCACCGCCACTGTAATGCACGACTTGATGGGAGAAAAAGTAGATTCTATGCCGGAATCTATCGCCGGACTGATGTTGTCTTGTATCTTGTCAGATACTTTGGAGTTTCGCTCTCCCACCACTACACCTCACGACAAAGACGTAGCCGAAAAGTTGGCAGACAAACTTGGTGTCACTATCAGCGAATATTCCAAAGAAATGTTTGCTGCCAAATCTGACATATCAAGCTTCACTGACAGCGGTCTTATTACTCTGGATAGCAAAAAATACGACGTTGGTGGCACGAATTTCCGCGTATCGGTACTTGAAACAACCACTCCTGAAACTGTCTTGGAAAGAAAAGCGGGGATTGTGAAAGCTATAAAAGAGAATATTGAAACTGAACACGATGTAGATGAGGTACTTTTCTTTATTGTTGATATTCTTAATGAAGAGGCTACTGTTCTTACCTATAACGACTTTACAAAGCAAGTAATCTCATCATCTTTTGGAGTAACAGTGGAAGGAGACACCGAGGTCTTGCCTGGTATAGTTTCTCGTAAGAAACAAATCCTTCCTAGCTTAAAAATTTAGCTCCCTAAGCAAAGCAATGCCATCAATGAGGTTGGTTGTCAGTTTGCTGCGCATTTTATAATGTGTACAAGTGCCGAATAACTACCTAGAAAACCCGCTATACTTATAAATAAGCCTCTGACCCACTAAAGAGGAGATGTCTAAAATTAAGAAACAACATGAAAAGTATAAAATTATCAATTCCATTTATTACACTGACAGTATTGCTCTCATTTGTCGGCCTGGCGGCTCTGGCACAAGCGCAAAGCACTTCACCAGCCTCAGTGCGCGCTGACAGAGTTGCTGACATAGAAGCTAAGAAAGCGGAAAGGGACGCAGCCGTTGCTGAAAGGAAAGAAGCGCGGGATGCCAGAGTATCCGATATACAAGAAAAAAGAGACGCGCGCCAAGCAAACATTGAAGAACGAAAAGCCAAGCGGGATGCCAGAATGACCGACTTGGCTGCCAAGCGCGAAGAATTTGCCAACCGAGCCAACGATGCCCGTGCCCGTTTTGCCTCTACTACTGAAGCAAGAAAGCAACGCTTGGCAGATCGCAAAGCGGCCATGAATGACCGAGCGCAAGAGCGAGTAGGCAATATGATTAATAATCTTCATGAGCGCCTTGCAACTGTCACCGATAAAATTGCCAATGTTATTAATCGAGTAAATAGCAGACTGGCAACATTGCAAGAGCGCGGAGTAGACGTTAGTGAAGCGGAAGCAGAAGTAGCGATTGCTACCGAAGCCATCGAGTCCGCAACTCTTAACCTAAGCACACTTCGCCTACTCGCCAGCGACCTAGCCGGTTCTGAAAATCCCCGCGAGGCTTTGGCAGAAGTTAAAGAAGTGGCTCGTCTAGTACACAATGATCTAAGGGAGGCACGAGAAGCTATCCGGCGTGCACTGGCAGCTATGAAGGACGCGGTAACAGATTATCAAACAAATAACGATACATAATTATGACCGACGAAAACAAAGTAGAAGCTAACGGAACTGTGAACGAAGCACCTGTTGAGGTACCCGAAGTTCCTCCTTCTGAGCTTAAAATGCCAACTGGCACTGTCGCTCCCAGTGAACCTGAATCTGCCAGTAAGATGATTTGGGTTTTGGTAATCGGAGCAGTGGTATTTCTATTGGGAATTGGAGGGTTCTACATCTGGCAAATGAGCGATGGCGGTAATCCTGTAGAAACGGCTGACGAGGTAGAGAAAGATGTCGAAAATAACGAACTCGCAGAAACCAGTGAAAGCACTCCTCCTTCCGATGAAATAGAAGCAATTGAGGCTGATATCGAAGCGGTGCTCGTCGAGGACTTAGATAGTGACTTGGCGGAAATTGAAGCGGAAATTGAAGCGGCCTTAGCAGAGTAGACCAAACAAAAAGAGCGGTGTCGACGACACCGCTCTTTTTGTTTGGTCGCTCTTAAATCTTTTCGTTTCTAGATATCACTCCTCTCATAAGAGTGCTCCGTTTGCATTTTTATTATATACAAGTAAACTGCAGGGCTATGACACACACACATGATATAGATTTCAAGAAAGCTTTTGCTGTTGAGAAACTTGATGGTTCACAAGTAAAAATTTCTGGAGAAATTCCTTATGAAGAACTAAAGAAAGAGCGTTCCGCCTCTATCAAAAAGCTTGGACAAGACATTAAGATAGATGGTTTTCGTCCGGGAAACATACCGGAGAATATTTTAATTGAAAAAATCGGTGAAATGGCTATTTTAACGGAAATGGCAGAGAGGGCTTTGGCTCACTTCTACCCTCATATAGTGGAAGCACACGCACTAGAAGTAATCGGCCATCCACAAATTCAAATAACTAAAATTGCCCCGGAAAATCCTCTCGGTTTTACAGCTACCGTTGCTACCATGCCGGAAATTACCCTGCCCGACTACAAGAAAATTGCTTCTGAAACCAATAAAAACAGAGAGAGTGACGAAGTCACTGACGAAGATGTAGAA
>DFPA01000044.1 GCA_002377025.1 Patescibacteria group bacterium UBA3527 | reverse complement strand
AGTGTTACATTTGTATTCACTTTTTGTTTGATGTAGAGCTGGTAGCTTACCAGCCCGGTTATCCTGGTGTGAAGAAGAAAGGGTTTGCTTGATGTGGGGTTGCTACTTTATACTGTTCGTATTGTCATAAAGAAAACAAATGTACCATTAGTTTGTATATCGTGGTCAAGTTTTATTCTAAGTAATCAAATATGAAACCATTCTTAATTTTTATCGGTTCGGCAGCTCTATTTTTAGTGGGCGGTTCGTGGTGGTCAAACAATGCACAACAGAAAGCCTACGAACAAGAAATTCAGGGTATTGATTACACTGTCGTAACAAACCGTAGTCATGTAAAAACTGAAGTTGATTACAAAGACACACCTCCGGTTGGCGGAAACCATTATTCGGTTTGGTTGGGTTGCAATGGCAACATTTATGATGAGCCGGTAGTGGATGAAAATGCCGTTCACTCACTTGAACACGGTGCTGTCTGGATTACTTATCGACCTACGCTGGCAGCTGAAGAGATTGAAGCTCTCAAAGGTAAAGTCAAAGGCTACTCTTTTATCAGTCCCTATCCGGAACAAGAATCACCAATTGTGCTCACAGCGTGGGGTGTGCAACTTTCACTTGATTCAGCCGATGATCCTCGGATAGATCAGTTTTTGGCAAAATTCCGCCAAGGTCCTCAAACGCCTGAACCGGGAGCAACTTGCAATACTATTCCGGGGGGAATGCAATAAATTAAACTATGAACTATCAAGCTATTAAAAAACAGTTACCAGTTCTATTCATCGGAACGGTGGTCGGTATTGGAATGTTTGTACTCGGTCAGAATTCAATCCCGCTTAATCAGCCCAATGAAGCAGAGATTGGTTTTGCTCAAGATATGAGTGTTCACCATCAGCAGGCAATTGAGATGTCATTTCTGATTCGAGAAAAAACCGATAACCAGGAAATTCGTGGTTTTGCCTTTGATATTATTAACACTCAGGCAAATCAACGGGGAATGATGCTTGGTTGGCTAGATTTGTGGCAACAGCCATTTACAACCACTCAGACACCGATGATGTGGATGATGGATGATATGTCTGCTATGGATAACAAGCAGATGGCAACAGGTTTTACTCCCGGAGCGTACATGCCCGGAATGGCCACCAATGAAGAAATGCAAATGCTTGTTGAGGCGAATGGAACAGAGGCTGAGAAGTTATTTCTCGAGTTGATGATTCGTCATCATCAAGGTGGTGTTATGATGGCAGAGGGAGTTGTAAAGCGAAGTGATAATGACACAGTCACTAGCTTGGCACAAACAATGATCAATGGCCAACAAGCGGAAATTGATTATATGAATGAATTGTTAGCAAACTACTAGATAAATAATATGTACGAAACAAACAAAAGTGAAGAAGCTGTTAAACATAGCGAGATGGAAACTGCTGCAGCAGCAAAAATGCAGCAAAAATCATTGCGAATGTACGGCGTGGTTGCCTTAGTTGTCGTCTTGATATTGGGAGCGATTTTATACACACAAGGGTTTATAGTAGCTGCCAAAGTAAATGGCGAGTCTATCAGTCGCTTGAGTGTTATTGGTGAATTAGAAAACCAAGCTGGTGCCGCGGTACTGGATTCTATGATTTTAGATATTTTACTTGAACAGGCAGCGGCTGAAGCCAACGTAGTCGTAACTGACTTAGAAGTTGCGTCTGAGATAGCAGCCATCAAATCGCAAATTTCCGAACAGGGCGGCACGCTTGAGGATTTGTTAGCCCAGCAAGGGTTAACGCGAGAGAGTCTTGCAAAACAAATCAAAACACAAAAGATACTTGCGGCGCTATTATTATCGGATATTTCCGTTACCGAAGAAGAGATCAATGCGTTTATTGAAGCCAACGGACCATTTCCAGAAGGGCAAGCAGAAACCTTACGACCGCAAATAGAAGAACAAATCAAAAATCAGAAATTTAACACTGCGGCACAAAGTTACATTACCGGTCTGCGCACACAGGCAAACATTCAGTACTTTGTAGACTATGAATAGTATAAAATACGTTTCATTTAGCCTAATTGCGTTTGTGGTAGTGGGAGGAGGGTTTATTCTTTGGCATACCCCAAAGTCAACATCAGTGACATATGAACGAGAAGCGGTACCCGGTGACTTAGGCAACACATCCGGCAAGGACTTATCTCAAACTGCTGCTGTTATTGAACAATCAGACACGGGAGTGAAGGAAATTGAAATCCAACCCGGTGATACTTTTTCCACCATTATGGAAAAGATAGACGTATCGGCTGAAGATCAGAACTCCATTCTGGCTGCTGTTCAAGACGTCTACGACTTCACCAAATTGCAAGCAGGTAAATTTATTCATGTTGTCTTTGCTCAAGATGCTCTGGCATCGGTGGATTACGATCTAAATGACGATAAGAAGATCGTGATTAAAAATGTAGACGGCGAATTTATAGCTGAAGAGGAAGCGGTTGAGTATGATGTTGTCGAAGTCACGAAAAGTGCCACGATAGAGTCATCATTATTTATTGATGGCGGAGCGGTAGGACTCAGTGATAAAACTCTCGTGGAGTTGGCGGAAATCTTTCAGTGGGATATCGACTTTTCTACTGATATTCGTGAAGGTGATTCTTTTTCACTTGTGTATGAAGATCGTAAGACACCGGATGGTGAACCAGTTCGTCCCGGAAAGATTATGGCCGCAAAATTTGAAAATCAAGGCACGTCGTACGATGCATACTACTACGAGACAGAAGATGGAGTTGCCGGCTATTACGCCGCAAATGGTGAAAGTGTCGAACGACAATTCTTGAGTTCTCCCATTGGTGTTGGTTATATCAGCTCGGGATTTAGCTATAGTCGGGTCAATCCGGTTACGAGGCAAGTAACACCCCATCGAGCTCTTGATTACGCCGCACCGCACGGTACACCGGTGGTTGCAGTTGCGGATGGCGAGGTAACAGTAGCTGGCGATAAAGGAGGACTTGGCATTACTGTTGAGATTAGGCATGGACAATATAAAAGTCAATATGCTCATCTTTCGAAGATTGCTTCAGGAATCAAGCAGGGTGAAACCGTTCTGCAAGGTGATGTGGTTGGCTACGTTGGTTCTACCGGAATTTCTACCGGCCCACATCTACAATATGCATTATTTAAAGCTGGAGCGCCGATTAATCCACTTGAAGCAGACTTACCGGTCGGAGAGTCGTTGGCTGACGCGGAGCTTGATAACTTTCAAGATATCGTTGATCGGTACAAGGTTAAACTGGAGGCAAATTAGATAGATTACACATAGTATATGACTGAAACACATGACAGACATACCGCTGTCTGCGATGATTGCGGAGTTGAAGACGAGACTGCATCTGGCGTAGGACTACGCTCAATCCTTTCCCGTAGCAGCGCCCTTAAAATATTCACGCCAATTTCAGGAGTATTACTCCTTTTGGCTTTCGTTAGCTCCTACTCTTTACCTCAAACACAATTTGCCACATTATTTTACTTTCTTTCCCTGGCATCGGGTTCAGTCTTTGTATTGCAAGGTGCAATTCGAGGACTTATAAAACAACGCTTTCTTAATATCAGCTTCTTGGTAGTGTTGGCATCTATCGGGGCCATATATATTGGCGAATACGCCGAGGCAGCTGTCGTAGTCTTCCTTTTCTCTTTGGCGGAATTTTTCGAGAGTTATGGGGTTGAACGTTCTCGACGGGCAGTAGCGGCTTTAATAGAGAAATCACCAAAAGTTGCTCGACTTAAAAATGGAGATACCATGCCGGTCGAGAAAGTGGTTGTTGGAACTATTGTTGTTGTAAAGCCCGGAGAGCAGATTCCTCTTGATGGCGTGGTTATTAAAGGTGAATCAACCATTGATGAGGCTTCTATTACAGGTGAGTCGATTCCAGTTGACAAAACTATTGATGATCAAGTGTTTGCCAGCACTATGAATGTGCAAGGTTATCTTGAGATTAAGGTTGAGAAAACCAGTCAAGATTCGACGTTTGCGCGAATTATCACTCTCATCGAGGAAGCTCAGGCATCACGAGCTCCCACTCAAGCTTTCATCGATAAGTTTGCTCGCTATTACACACCCGCAGTTGTCATACTGTCTATTTTAATTGCTGTAGTACCGACTTTGGTCTTCGGGTTGCCATTTGAAGAATGGCTTTATCGAGCTTTAATATTGCTGGTGATTGCTTGTCCGTGTGCGTTGGTGATTGCAACACCAGTGGCCATTGCCTCAGCAATCGGAGGAGCATCGCGCAGTGGTATATTAATCAAAGGTGGGAAGTATCTTGAAAAATTAGCCGGTGTGAAAGCGGTTGCGTTTGATAAAACCCGCACACTTACTTACGGGAATCACACTGTTACTGACGTGATTACTTTTGGTTCGCATAGCAAAGAGAAGGTTATAGCTGATGCGGCAGGTATTGAATTATTTTCTTCACATCCGTTAGCAGAAGCCATTGTCGCTTATGCGGAAGAACATGATATTAAACCGCATAAAATGGATTCCTATCAGAACGTAGCCGGTAAAGGTGGTCAGGCTCAATGTCTGGTCTGCGAAGCCGATAGCTATATTGGTAATAGAAAGTTGCTAACTGAAAGCGGCATTGACAGTGCAGCGTTTGAAGCAGATGTAGAACGTCTGGAAAAAGAGGGTAAGACGGTAGTGTTGGTAGCCGAGGGTAAAGAAGTAATTGGTGCCCTTGCGATTTCAGATCAAGTGCGGGAGGAGGCCAAAGATGTGGTTACCACGTTGGGAGATCAAGGTGTCGAGAGTGTGATGCTTACCGGTGATAATGAACACAGTGCCACCTATATTGCGAATCTTGTCGGTGTCACAGATGTAAAAGCGTCGCTACTGCCGGAGGAAAAAGTAACGAGCGTGAAAAAATTACGTGATAAATACCATTCAGTCGCTATGGTTGGTGATGGGGTAAATGATGCTCCGTCACTTGTTACATCAGACGTGGGATTTGCCATTGGTGCAGGTGGAACCGATGCGGCCATAGAATCAGCCGACATTACCCTGTTATCTGGAGACTTACGGACTATTCCACAATCAGTCAGACTGGCACGTGCTGCGGTTAAGACCATACGAACGAATATTGCCCTCGCACTCGGAATAAAAATCCTTTTCCTCGTTCTCGTACCATTTGGCTTAACCAATTTGGTATTTGCTATTGCCGCTGATTCCGGTATGGCAATTGTCGTTATTCTTAACAGCCTAAGACTCTTTGCAGTGAAATAAATATGGATGAAATAATAGTTTTCTTAGCCAGTAAGTTGCATGTAGTGATTGTTGTTACTGCAATCGTGATATTTTTACTCTCCTCTCGACAGAAAAGAGTGACACTGGCTCTAACTGCAATAACGGCGTTACCACTATCATATTTACTGGGAAAATTAGCGAATTTTTTCTATTACACCGAGCGACCGTTTTCAGAACTTGGTATTGCTCCACTGGTACCTCATATTGCGGATAATGGTTTTCCCTCAGAGCATACGCTATACGCAATGGTTATCGCAATTACGGTGTTTTTTGTAAATAAAAAGTGGGGTTTACTGCTCATGATTTTGGCGATTTTGGTTGGAGTAGGGCGTGTCTTGGCATATGTACATAACCCAATTGATATTATCGGAGCTGTGCTTGTAGCAAGTGTTGCTGTATGGGGTACAGTTTTTGTATTACAACGAATAAATATTCAGTACAAAATCAAACCATAAAACGATTGCGTATAAGACCCCATGGGGGTATACTGACAGTGTGCAGAAAAATATTGAAGTTCATCTCTATACTGGCGTAGTGATGTAGATGAAGGGCGGGAGCAAAACAGAGACATTGCTGTAGTTTTGTCAGCCTATAAGTTATTTATAGATTGTAGATTAATAGCGTAACAAATTAGTATGGAATCATTATTTCCTCTTGGTATAGGACAGTATCTCATCGGTGGACTACTGGTTGGTCTCGGTATTTCATTTGTTTACATTATGACCGGTTTGGTATCTGGTGTTTCGACCACTTTTACCTCAACATGGTCCTTTTTATCACGAGACACAACATCTTTCTTTAGACGTGAAAAATTTCTCAACTCACGAACTTGGCGACTCTCTTTAGTTGTCGGTTTGATGCTTGGTGGTCTTATGTATCTGATCTTTATCAACGGCGGTGAAGCTACCATTTCTTCACTTTCAATGACTAGGTTGTTCTTTGGAGGAATATTGGTAGGGATAGGTACTCGTATGGCAGCCGGTTGCCCGTCCGGTCACGGTATATGCGGTAACGCTATGCTGGAGAAGTCTTCTATCATCTCCACTATCACATTTTTATCAGTTGGTATTGTTGTTGCTTTGTTAACACAATCAATTCTTTAAAGCTGATGCCTATGAACATTAAAAAACACATTGCAATCATCGCCGGAGGAGCACTGTTTGGTTTCGGTTTAGCTTATTCAGGAGCGGCTGTGCCAGAAATCGTATTGTCCTTCTTAAGGCTTGAAGACTTTGGCCTGGTATTGGTAATTGGCGCGGCACTTGTCGTGACCTTGGTTACATACCAGCTGACACCAAAATTAATACCCAAGCCTATATTGAACGGTACGTTTACTACTCCGTCACGACTGCCAATATCAAAATGGAATGTTATTGGCGCTGTGGTTTTTGGTGCAGGGTGGGGTATTTCAGGTATTTGCCCGGGGACCTCATTCGCTGCCATTGGTATGGGCAATTGGCCGATACTTATTGGTATTGCCGGCATGTTTATTGGAGCGTATGTGTACGGAACACTTCGTAATAAAGGGTTAACTGGAATTGAATAATATGTCACATAAACATACACACAATCATTGTAATAGTCATGGCAGCCCGGGTATGGGGCATGGGTCGGCCGGAACATTTTTAAAGCGGTTTTGGATCGTTACGTTTCTTTTGATTCCACTCGTCTTTTCTAACGAGATGGTCATGAATACACTTGGTCTTGAAGCGTACACACTTACTAAATGGATAGGCTTTGGTATCGCTACCATTATTTTTGGTTTTGCTCTGATTTTCTTTGAGCACGCATTACACGAAATAAAGGCTCGAGCCTACGGTATGATGACTTTGGTTTCTATTGCGGTAGCAGCCGGTTATTTGTTTTCAGTAGCAGCGACTTTCTTGCCCTCACTCGAGGCTGATTTTTATTTGGAAATATCAACCTTGATTTGGGTACTTCTATTCGGTCACTACTTAGAAGCAAAGTCCGGCGCGGCAGCCGGTGATTCGTTGGCGGAAGTAGCCAAACTTTTGCCGAAGCAAGCCCATAAGTTAATCAATGGTGTAGAAACTGATGTTGACATTAGTGAGTTGGCTGATGGAGATTTGGTTCTTGTTAAACCTGGTGAAAAAATACCGGCCGACGGCATTATTACGGCCGGTTCAGCCAATGTTGATGAAGCACTTATAAGTGGCGAGTCAATTCCAGTACAGAAGAAAGTCAAAGATGAGGTGGTGGCGGGATCAATCTGTCTCGATGGTTCTCTCACCATATCACTTACGAGAGTTGGTGAGCATTCCACCATCGGTCAAATTCAGAACCTCATTGCTACTGCACAGCAAACCAAACCCAAGTCGCAACGACTCGCTGATAAAGCGGCCGGCATTCTAACTTTTATAGCTGTTATTACGGCACTACTCACACTGCTTATCTGGACATTTGTGATCGGTCAACCGTTTGTGTTTGGGGCGACCTTGGCAATCACAGTACTGGTAATCGCTTGCCCTCATGCACTGGGGTTGGCTATTCCAACAGTCACTACCATCACTACTTCATTGGCGGTGAAAAACGGGTTCTTTATCAAGAACCTTGCCAAGCTTGAAGTGATTAAGAAAGCTGACTATGTAGTTTTTGACAAAACCGGCACTTTAACTACAGGAGTATTTGGGGTTACTGATTTGGTGGCTGTGGGAGATGTTACGGAAGATGAAGTACTGCGTATCGCTGCTTCGCTTGAACAACATTCTTCTCACATTATCGGTGAATCAATTGTAGCTCACGCTAAGGAAAAGTCGGTGACGTTGTCTAGGATTGCCGATTTTAAGAATATTGCCGGTAAGGGTATTATGGCTGAGATTGATGGTAAGAAATATGTGGCGGGTAACCGAGCACTTATTGAGTCTATGGATATTTCATTTACCAAGGCCGAATCTCCATACAATGAATTAATATCGAGTGGTAAAACCACCATCTTTGTTGCCGATGAATCAGCCGTACTTGGTCTGGTGGCTTTGTCTGACTCTATTAAGTCTGAGTCTTATGAAGCGGTAAGACGACTACATGAGCTTGATGTGAAGGTGGCTATGTTGACTGGTGATAATTCACAGGTAGCACAAAGTGTGGCAAAAGAGCTTAATATAGACACATTTTTTGCTGAGGTTTTGCCTAAAGACAAGTACGCTCATATTAAGGAGCTGCAGGAGTCAGGTTCGGTAGTCTTAATGGTTGGTGATGGGGTAAACGATGCACCCGCACTCACACAGGCAGACGCCGGGATTGCTATTGGAGCGGGAACTGATGTGGCGGTTGAAGCCGGTGATGTTGTCTTAACCAGAAACAATCCGGGGGATATTGTTCGACTCATTACGCTCGCACGAAAAGTGTATATAAAAATGATCCAGAACCTCGTTTGGGCACTTGGATACAACGTGGTTGCTATTCCGGCTGCCGCTGGTGTATTTGCTGGTTTTGGTTTCTTTTTGCGACCGGAAATTGGAGCCTTTGTAATGAGTCTCTCAACGGTGATTGTAGTAGCTAATGCGATGTTGTTGAAGCGTATAGATTTGACGTAAATCAAGTAGTATAATTGAGTACATCAGTATGGGACGAAAATTGAGTACATCAATATTTACGTTACTATTTCTCGGAGCTATGTTTGGCGGCCTTTTTCAGACGGCGGGACTGGAAACAGATGGAAATAAGTTTGATTGTTTATACATGTTTCAACAAGAAACCTTTTGTGCCATGAATGTATCCGGACACCTGGTTGCATGGCAGTCTACTTTTACATCTATTATCCCAGCTCTTTCTATCATCTTAGGGTTATTGCTGGCGGCCGTCGTAGTTGGTCAAATTGCACCGAATCTATTACAGAAGGTGAGACTAGTATTCCTACGTGTCTGGAATATATCGTTATACACTCGTAATCTGAATTTTGTCTCCAGACCTCTGCAAGAACTATTTTCCAGTGGTATTCTACACCCTAAACTTTTTAGTTGATAGCAGCATAATATTTTGCCCTTATTAATCTAAAAAGATTGTAGTATGAATATGAAATTAATTTTTGGAGCAATCTTATTTGTTCCAACTCTGTCATTGGCTCATGAAAATGAACACGCCGAGGTGGCAATGTGGTACCAAGATCCGGTTGCGCTTACACTCGTTACCGTAGCTGTTCTGGCTCTTGGAGCACTTGTTTACGGACTGACAACAAAAAATAGAAACTTCCAAATTTTACCTGCGGCGGCGCTTGTGGCGCTCACCGTTGCCGGGTTTGCGGCGTTTGGTAATACTGCGGATACCGTTGAACCAAAATTGGCAGTAGCCGATTTTGGTACTGGCCAAACTGTCACGTTGTATAAAAGTCCGAATTGTGGCTGTTGTAGCGGTTATGCAAAAGCTCTCGAAGAAGTAGGTTTCACAGTCGATATAGTTGAAACAAACGAAATCGATCGAATTAAAAGTGAACAAAACATTCCACCTACAGGCGCAAGTTGCCACACATCAATCATTGGTGATTACGTTGTGGAAGGTCACGTACCTTTGGAAGCGGTTGAAAAACTCTTAACGGAAAAACCGGACGTGGCTGGTATCGGTTTGGCGGGAATGCCGGCTGGTACACCGGGTATGCCAGGCAAAAAGACCGCTCCGTATGAGGTATATCAACTGACTAAAGATGGCGAAATGTTGCCGTACATGACGATTTAGTGGAATTGATTACCGCAACCAAGCTATTGAGCATGGTTAGATGATATTGAATATGACTGATTGTTGAACACTTACATTCAAATTTTGGAGTAAAATAATCACTTACTTCTTATACAAAAACAGCAGGGCCGGAGCCTTGCTGTTTTTGCAGTGTCGAGTGTGCTTACATAGCACCACCCATGTTGTCGTCGCTCATTGAAGGAGCGGCTGCTGCGGGTGTTGAGTCGGACTTACAGCTCTCGTCACCCATGTAGTATTTGTAGCCAACCCATAGAGCAGATACACCCACTAGGATGTAAACTACCATTGATAGCATTGAACCCATACCTAGTAGTGTTTCCACCAGGTTGAAGTTCAAAGCACCAACGAGGCCCCAGTTTAGTGCACCCACCAGGACTAGGATCATTGCTACTTGTTCAACTACTTTCATGAAAGTTTTTGAGTAGAA
>DFPA01000051.1 GCA_002377025.1 Patescibacteria group bacterium UBA3527 | reverse complement strand
TGAGAAAGCCGAAGTGACTTTTGATGAATTTGCCAAACTGGAAATTAAAATTGGCACTATCCAATCTGTCGAGGTAGTAGAGGGGGCGGACAAGCTATTGCGACTCGAAGTAGACTTTGGTGACGAAGTGAGGCAGATTGTTTCTGGGATACGTGAATATTTTGGTGACCCACAAGAATTGGTAGGTAAGCAAAATCCTTTCATCACCAACTTAAAGCCAAGGGTGATTCGAGGTCTTGAGAGTCAAGGTATGATCCTGGCGGCTCATAGTGGGGAGAAATTTGCCCTACTCAATCCTAGCGTTACACTTCCGGCTGGTACAATAGTGAGATAATGAAAAAGTATATTGATAGTTTTGTCCACCGAGTGTTCATTTGGCTTAAATCTAAACATGCCGGTCTGGGACTCGGCCTTATTTCTTTTGCAGAGTCACTTTTTCTACCGGTTATTACCGACCCTTTCTTGGTGGCAGTGGTTCTTGCCAATCGTTCTCGTTGGTTTTACTACACCACTATCGCCATCGGTTCTTCCATTCTGGGAGGTTTAACGGCGTATGTGTTAGGTTATTGGTTCTTTGATTCTCTGGGGCAGAATCTTCTTGACTTCTATAATCTCTCTTCACGTTTTAACGAAATGGCTGCGGGAGTGGATGACAGTGGATTTATTTTTGTTCTTCTCGGCGCCCTAACTCCGATACCATACAAGTTGGTTGCGCTTGCTAGTGGATTTCTTAAAATAAATCTGGTCACTTTCATCCTGGCCTCGATATTTGGGCGCATCTTGCGTCTTGGTACTATTGGGTTTGCTGCTCATTTACTTGGTCCCAAAGCATTGGAGCTCATTCGACGCTATCTACATGCTCTAGCGTATGTACTTATGGCCGTACTTACCGTGTACATCCTGTATAGCTGGATTTTCTAGTACAGTATAATGAACAAATGAGTATTTTGAGACGGTTTTTAGCACCGCCGAATTATCTGCTGCTACCGTGTTTGGGGATTGACGTGTCTGACACTTCTTTGAAGTATGTGGAATTTAGTTCTCGGGGCAGTAGCTTAAAATTGGAAAAGTATGGTGATTTAGATGTGCCGGAAGGAATAATGCACCAAGGTGAAATACTTGATACTGAAGGTTTAGCTAAGGTGATGAACGAGGTGCGTGAAAGTACGGGGGTTTCTTTGGTGCGCATGGCACTTCCGGAAGAAAAAGCTTACCTTTTTGAAACAACTGTTGAATACGACACTCCTTATAAAGAAATACGGGGCAATTTGGAGTTTCACTTGGAAGAAAACATACCTATCCCACTGGAAGAAGCACTTTTCGATTATCAGATAATGGATGCCGAAAAAGAAGGGGAACCGATGAAGGTAGCGGTGAGTGCGTACACCAGAAAAACAGTTATGAAGTATTATGAAGTGGCTAAAATGGTCGGCATGCACCCTCTGTCTTTTGAGGTAGAAGCTCAAGCAATAGCGAGGGCGGTGCTCGACCCGGAAGATCAGGGTACTCACTTGGTTTTAGATTTTGGGAAGAGTAGGACAGGTATAGGTATTGTGCATAAAGGCTCTCTTTTATATACCTCAACCATAGAGATCGGTGGCAGGGAACTCTCTATCGCACTTCGCAGACAGCTGGGTGATAAAGAAGAAAGTGACCTTACCGAGATTAAAAACACCCTGGGGCTAGTGCGCACTTTTGAAGATGCCACTGCCTACGATGCCATGATCACCACTATGTCTGCTATCAAAGACGAAGTGTCTACCAGAATGCAGTATTGGAACTCACGTATAAACATCAAAGATTCCAAAGATCAACAAATTAAATCCATTATTTTATGTGGAGGAAGTTGTAATTTGAAAGGTTTGCCAGATTATCTCAGCCAAACTCTTGGTGTGGATGTGGTACGGGGAAATGTATGGAGAAACGCTTTTGATCTCAATGACTATATTCCACCAATCGATAAAAAACACTCGTATGGATACGCCACTGCTATAGGGTTAGCGATGGCCAATTTTAAGACTTATGATTAATTTAGTTCCAGAGGAAGCCAAAAAGTTTGTGAAGATAGAGTACTGGTCTCGTTTGATTGTGCTTTTTAACATCGCCCTTAGTATTGTAGGTGTGGTAGCTATAGTGCTGCTCTATCCAAGTTACGTCCTTCTAGATTCACAACTCTCCGCTTACGTGTCCAAATTTACTGAGACTGAGGAAATGCAAGCAGAAATCGAAGCACTCGAATCGGAACTTTTGGCGGCCAATGATTTAGTTGCACAGCTTAAAAATAGCTTTGAATCAACAACGCTCTCAGAACTCATTGAAGTATTGGATGAGCTTGGGCAAGGAATAAATGTTAACTACTTCGAGATAGTGCGAGTGGATAGAGAAATAAAAACCATAGATGTAGCCGGAATCGCCAGCAGTCGCAACAGTCTCTCCGAGTACAGCAAAGCAGTTACCGACCATCCTTTATTTAAAGAAGTCAACATCCCAATATCTAATTTGGCACAAGGGCAGAATGTGTCATTTCAAATAAGTGTTGTACCAAATAACGAAAATCAATAACATGCCACTACCACAGACAAAAAGAATATTGATTGTTACAACCATTATTTCTTCTACAGTGGTTGCGGCGTTATTCTTCCTTGGGTGGCAACTAAATGAAAAAGCCAACGAGCTTGAAACGGTTGTTCAATCTGTGGCCAACGAAATGGCCATCAGTAAATATCGAGAAAGTTTGCAGAACACGCTTGCTTCATCGCAAGCTGAAAGGGTAGAAGTATCTTCTTATGTAGTACGAGGTAATGAGGGTACCATCGCACTCCTTTCCCAGATAGAAGAATTGGCGAGTAAGCTGGGGGTAGAACTCACTACCGACAAGCTCGACGTTGTCACTCCCAAAGATGCCGAGTTCAGCAACTTAAATGCCAGTATTAGTTTTCGTGGCTCGGAAAAAGCTACAATTACAATGATAGAAGCTCTAGAAAATCTTCCTTTCATGGGCCATATAAAGCAAATGACTATTATTCGTACTGTCGATCCGGTAACTAAACTGCCCATAACCAGTGCCAACGTGGAATTAACTTTCTCACTTGCCGATGTATGATTGATAAAAAAGCAATTTTGAAGATGGTCAAGCATGTTGAACGACGTGGTCGTGGCGGAAGAGACGTACGCATCATGCATCCTTACCGAGACTGGAAAATAGTGCAGGGGGTGTGTCTTGTTGTTCTGGTTGGTGTGCTCACATATGTTTACTTCATTCACCAATACTATTCTAATGTGGGAGATACTGTCGAAGCAGAGTATAAAGAGACTGTTGAATACGATACGGTTTCTGCTGAACAAGTGTTGGAGTATTATCAAAACAAATCCAAGCGCCTAAAAGCACTACTTGATACATACGTCACCCCTCCGGTTCCCGAAGTAACTACCGAAGAAGAAAACGAAGAAGGGGAGTTGGAAATAAATGACGTGAGTTTAAGTACATAAAACTAGAAAACAATCACAGAGCATGAAGTTAAATTTTGTGCAGAAATACTAACCTTTGCTCGAACCCACTTCGAGAAAGGACAATGATCATGCCGCGCGGAGCGCGCAGTGGCTTTGTACTTCTGCATACGCATTGGAGTTCGTGGTGATGCTCCGCACCCACACGCTGTCGCTCCGCTCCAGCGTCCGAAAAAAGCAAACCAGTTCCTTTCAATTTTTTGGCGGCTTCCCCCAGACCCCCTTCCGCTTTATGAAAGAAGGAAGGAAATGGTTTGTTTTTTCGGGTTCGCT
>DFPA01000011.1:3740-3879 GCA_002377025.1 Patescibacteria group bacterium UBA3527 | reverse complement strand
AAGTCGCCGGATCGTGTTCACTGGGGGTACGTGAAATAGTAGTTCAACGGATCGAAAGGTCGATTTATCCAAGCATCCACCTAAATATGCACACTTGCCCCACACCCCACCAGCACCACGGCTGCGATTGTGATTAGTA
>DFPA01000011.1:2931-3417 GCA_002377025.1 Patescibacteria group bacterium UBA3527 | reverse complement strand
GATTAGTATGTGTTTCATTTCCCTGCGGTATTCAAGTGGTGGAGTGGGTTGATTTAGTTCAGCACATGTTTAAATTCTGTTTTGTAAACTCCTCCAAATTTTCAAAGGTCTTGGCCGTGATATTATTTAAGTCAGGATTGTTGCTGGTTAACACCTCTTTGAAAAAGTCCGAATCGAGATAGTTTTGCATAGCTTCGCGACTCTTCCAGAAGTAGACGCCGCCATAGGTGTTTTCCTCATGATTTGCTAACCAGTATTTAGATTGTAATCCTTCTAGTTTGGTAAATACGCCGACTGATTCTTCGCAGATTTTTTGAAAATCATCACGACTGATGTGATCACTTAGATTGAAGTTTATGATAAGTATGTGCATAGCTAGGCCGATAGTTATGGAGTCAAGGGATGTTTTCAAGGCCTTTTAACTGTTGCCGCAGAGGTGTTTCATTTGCCAGCGGCTTCCAGTTCCTTCTTGTTCTTTCCGCCGTG
>DFPA01000011.1:0-2605 GCA_002377025.1 Patescibacteria group bacterium UBA3527 | reverse complement strand
GCGGAGGAGGTCGGCTATTTCTTTATTATCTAACAAAATGGAAAAATCTAGTGATGTACTGCCATCATCATTCTTCGCATTCACATCTGTACCTTTAGCGATGAGTAGTTAGACGCTTTCCTTGTGAGCAAATAAGTCGCATCATGCAAAGGAGTGAGTCAACATGGGGTAAGTCATGAGCAGGCACCGATCTGGCTACAAATACTTTTTGACTGTGCTTGTCGAGGCTATGAGATGATCAGAATATAAACCCTTCATCCTGTCATAATAATACTAAATACTTAAACTTATATCAATTATTAAGTCTTGCATCGAAACACACAACTTGTAGTTTTGTTGTTTAGAAAAGGAGGTGTTAAAATCCTCAATGAAGAAGAGTTAAATGGTTAATCCATTAAGTTCATATTTAAGATACTTAAAACTAGTTCATGCAACTATCCGACAGCTTTAAACTACATTGTTTTGTATTTCTTGGGGCCTTTCTCCTTTTTACAATGGAACCCATGGTCGCCAGAATAGTTTTGCCCATATACGGTGGATCTTTTCATGTATGGACAACGACCCTAACTTTCTTTCAAGGCATATTATTTTTTGGGTATTTGTACTGCCATTACTTCGCCAAGCGTTTGGGAGGATGGCATATAGCGCTGGTCGCAGTTCCATTGATTTGGCTCCCATTATCCAATCATTTCGGGTTCAACCCGCCGGGTAGTCGTAACCCTGCTTGGTTTCTCCTTTTGCAATTAACGATTCACGTAGCATTGCCCTTTGGAGTGCTAGCTACAACAAGTGTTATTGCACAATCCTGGTTTACTCGCAGTAACATCCAGCAAAAATCCCCTTATTCATTATACGCAAGTTCAAACGCTGGATCCATTTTAGCTCTTCTGGCTTACATCGCTCTATTCGAACCACTGTTCGGCTTGCGCGTTCAACAAAGCCTGTGGTTCGTGGTGTACATAGTGTATGTCTTCCTAGCTTGGTTCTGCTGGAAAAAAGTAACTCAGAAATCTGTAAATACTGATTCAACTCCTCTACGTTCAACCGGGATTAAGGCAGGCACTATAATCAAATGGATCTTTTTAAGTGCCCTCCCTTCCGGGTTCATGATGGCTGTCTCGAATGCTGTTACCCTTGAACTTGGGTCCGTACCTCTTGTTTGGGTGCTGCCGTTAGTTTTATACTTGTTAAGTTATGTATTTACCTTTAGCCAAAAGAAAATAATATCCCCAACCTTTCTTCATGCCTTTTGGCCAGGCGCAGCAACATTTGGACTTTATTCATTTTATACACCCTCTCTAGGAGAGCTTTGGGAACTTGCCGCTCACTTAATAGCTCTTTTTTTCATTGCCATGGTAGGACATGGCGAGTTGTACCGCCTTCGGCCATCAAGCAATCAATTGACAGTTTTTTATCTGGCAATAGCGCTGGGCGGTTGGCTTGGTGGGTTAGCAGTAAGTTTAATCGCCCCGGCTGCGTTCAATAGCCTTACTGAATACCCAATTATTATTGGAGTTTTTGCCATGACACTATTAGTCATTAAAGGAGAATTTCTTTTTCACTCGTTGCGAAAAAGGCCTTATTTATCTACGTTAGGGGCCTTAGCGATAGCTTTGCCATTGTTCCAAATGACAAAAAAAACAAAACGTAAAGATGGAAAGATCGTGCCATTTTCCGATAGTAAATCAATTTATCAACATCGTAACTACTATGGAATATATAAAGTAGCGGACGTACCTTTAAATCCCAAAGATATATTTCCTCAATGGTCGGAAAAGGATCCTCTTTTTAATGAAAAAGGCCCAATCCTACGAACGTTATGGCATGGTTCAACCGTGCATGGCGCTCAAATTATTCATCCTTACACACGAAAATATCCTTTATCCTATTACCATAGCGAGGGCCCATTAAAATATCTTCTAAATAAAAACAAAAAAAATCGAAATGTAGCAATTATTGGTTTGGGTGTCGGCGCATGCTCTACTTACTTTGAAGAGTCAGAAAAAATAACCTTCTATGAATTGGATCCGAGTATCGTGGATATAGCGGAGAACCTCTTCACATATTTGTCAGATTGTTCAGCGAGCATCACAAACGTAGAGGGAGATGCTCGTATTCAACTGGAGCAAGCCCCAGATAATTCATATGACATCATCATAATAGATGCATTCAGTAGTGATGCGATTCCGACGCACTTGCTCACAAAAGAAGCTTTTTCTCTTTACGATAGAAAACTCACTTCTCAAGGAAAATTAATTTTTCACATCACAAACCGTCATTATGACCTTCAGGGAGTTATCAAGTCTACCAGTGGAGAACAATGGGAAGCATTAGTTAGACATAGCGACAAACAACTTAAGCCTTTCGAAGACCATTCACTTTATTGTGTGCTTCTTCGCAAAGGATCCGACATTACTTCACTCTTAGCCGCAAATTGGCGTTCTTTGGATTCTTACGGATATGAGTGTGAGCCTTGGACTGATGATTACATTAACACCCTTAAACCTCTATACATCATGCTCCACGAAAAAAATATTCTTTAATCTAGTCAACGGACAGAGGCTTTCATTTTCAACCAGCACAACGGCTGCGATTGTTGTGAGTA
>DFPA01000005.1 GCA_002377025.1 Patescibacteria group bacterium UBA3527 | reverse complement strand
GCTTGTTTGATTTGCTTCTAGAGAGATTATAAACGATGTATCATTGGACACTAGTTGTTTTTCTTACGTAGTGATGACTTAATATCAAAACGGGGATTTACTTTTTTGCCTGGATTAAAAATATCGTCCGGATCGAAAATACGTTCTGTCTCTTCAAATAATCTCAGAACTTTCTTTGAATACATTAGGTCAAGAAAGGGTGTGCGGATGATACCGTCGTTATGTTCACCACAAATATTACCCTTGTACTTTACCGCTGTACGGAAAAACTCTTCCGACATTTTCTCAATTAGTTCACCCACTCCCGATTTGGTGAAGTCGATGAGAGGGTAGAAGTGAAAATGTCCATTTCCTCCATGTCCATGTATAGCAGCTTCAAGGTTGTATTTGCGTAGCAGGCGCTTTATATCGCTTAGGAAACTGGAAAGATGTTCGGGTGGTACTGTCATATCCTCCAAGAAAGCTGCCGGCCTTTTGTTTTTGTCTTGAAGTTTGGAGAGAGTGTAGCTGGCGCGGCGTATTTGCCAAAACATCTCCTTTTCTTCTTCGAGGACCACTTCTCTGGCTCCTTTAGCACCCACTCTTTTCAACAGTCTTAAAATATCTTTGATAACTTGATCGGACTTGTCTTCAAATGTCATCAAAAGCGTAAATTCCGGAGTCTTTTGCAACCAGCGAATATGATATAGAGAATACATTGAAAGCATAGTTTCGTAATACTTAAGACCGGAAAGACGGTTTTTGAAAAACCGCGGGTTTTTGAGAGCCAGATTAAAGGAAAGAGCATCGAATACTTCTACGTTGTTGGGATTGTGTCGAAGGGCTTCCAGCACGGCGCTACTGGCGGTCGAGAGGTTAAATACCGGTACCACTACCAGACGTGTGTTTTGTGGTATAGGAACCGTCTTCATTGTGATAGAAGTAACTATACCTACCGTACCCTGGCTGCCGGAAATTAGGCGGGTGAGATCAAAGGTGGCTCGGCCAGACTTAAATTCTGCTACCGTACCATTTATTACATCCCACAGGGGATAGCCAGAGGTATTCTTCGCAGTGTTTGGCTCGGCTCTTCTTATGGTTGTCTCATTACTTTCTATGAGTGCGAATATTTCACGTAGGATTCTTCCGTAAGCGTTTTGTTTCTTTTGTAGAATTTGAAAGTTTTTATAGGTGAGTGGTTTGATCGTGTACTCCTCGCCGTCTGCGAGAACCACTTGCATTGATTGTACCCAATCAGCACAATGGCCATAACGAAGTGAGTCCGGGCCGGCGGCGTTGTTGGCGACAGAACCGCCGACAGTGCATATATCCTTGGAGGCAGTATAGGAAGGTACGTATGCACCGTGTTTTTTGAGTTCCGCTTCCATATCACGCCACATTACTCCGGGTTCCACTGTGATAGTCACCTCTCCATTGACGTTGTGTACTTCGCCAAGGTTATGCATGTGAGTACATAGGTCAATAACCACCGAATCGGTTAATGAACCGCCGGAGAGGCCGGTACCGGCAGCACGAGGGGTAAGTGAAAGAGCGGGGAAGTGCTTGGTCTCACGGGCTATCACACTCACCGCGTTTTTTACATCTTCTGCGTTCTTTGGCTCGATAACTACTTGCGGCTTAATAGAAAAAATACTCTCATCGCAACTATAGGCCTCAAGCTTCTCTTTGTCGGTCGAAATACCACCGCGAAAACCACCTTCACGCAGTAATTTTTCTACCATCAGATGACCGAGTGCATCTTTTTTAAGAATGGGAAGTACTTCATTGCGAGGTATGGGTTTTACTTTCTTGGCTTCAGATTTTTTGGTAGGTATTTTACGCCTCGCCGCTTTTTTTGCTGGAGCGCTTTTAATTACCACATTTTTCTTTCGTGAGGACGCGACTTTTTTTGTTACATTTTTCTTTGTTGTCATAAAAAAGAACCTCCGTTTTTACAATTTTACCTCACTTGCGGATAACTGTGTTACTCTTACCAACATATGAACCAAGAGACTGCACTTGATGTACTAAAGACCGGGGGTAATGTTTTTTTGACCGGTGAACCGGGGACCGGGAAGACTTATGTAATAAACAAGTACATCGCATGGCTCGAGGCAGCCGGAGTGTCTGTGGCGGTTACTGCCTCAACCGGTGTGGCAGCTACGCATATAGGAGGTATGACGATACACTCTTGGTGCAGGCTTGGTCCGCGCGACAATTTATCTCCACATGATGTGGAGCAAATTGTCGCACACGAAAAGACCAGTCGGAGAATCAATAAGGCCAAAGTCTTGATAATTGATGAAGTTTCTATGCTTGGCGGAAATGTACTCGATATGGTTGATGTGGTATGCAGGAAAGTCCGCCAAAAGGCGGAGCCTTTTGGCGGACTGCAGGTTATTTTGGTAGGTGACTTTTTTCAACTCCCTCCCATTACCCGATTTGGTGAGAGGATTCAATATGCATTTGCGGCCAGAGCTTGGCAAGAGGCACGTTTTCTGACTTGCTATCTTGACGAGCAATTTCGACAAGAGGATGAAATGTTTTTGGGACTTCTGCGTTCTATTAGAAAGAATGATGTAGATGAAGAACATTTTACGCTGCTGTCAGAGCAGACGGACATAGCTTTTGAGAATGTAGAACCTACCAGGCTCTATACCCACAATATAGATGTTGATTCGGTAAATGCTATGAAGCTTGGTGAACTTAAAGCACCAGTACGAAAATTTCAGATGATAGGTCATGGAAACAAACTAATGCAGCAAAATTTGGTAAAAAACTGTCTTTCACCGGAATGTTTGGAGCTTAAAGAGGAGGCTATGGTTATGTGCACCAAGAACAACTTCGAAGCGGGGTATGTGAATGGTACTCTGGCGCGAGTGGTTGCTTTTGATCCAATCGATGGTTTGCCGATTATTCTCACTACTGAGAATAGAGAGATAAAAATAGAACCAACCAGCTGGGAAGTGGTGGAAGACAAAAAGACCCTGGCAAGTGTGGAGCAAATACCTCTGCGTTTAGCGTGGGCTATTACAGTGCACAAGAGTCAAGGAATGTCTCTTGACGCTGCGGAAATAGACTTATCAAAGGCCTTTGCCTATGGACAGGGATACGTGGCTCTATCGCGAGTACGCACCTTGGCGGGATTAAGAATGCTTGGTATGAGTCCTACCGCTCTGCGAGTTGATCCGGAGGTGGTAGTTATGGATGAGAAGCTGAGAGAGCAAAGCGATCTAACCGAGAGTACCTTTGACGACTTGGATGAAGAAGATATGGAGAAAATGCATAGAAATTTCTTAAGAGCAGTTGGTGGTACTTGGCCAACGGGAGAGATTAAGGAAAGGAAGGGTGGTTTTGAGCGGGTTAAGAAAGAGAGTACCTATGCTGTCACAAAAGGTTTATTGAGAGAAAAGAAAACCATAAGTGAAATTGCTAAAGAGAGAAATGTTAAAGAGAATACCGTATGGACACACGTGGAAAAATTAGCCGAGGACGGGGAAATTGAGTTAAATGATTTAA
>DFPA01000047.1 GCA_002377025.1 Patescibacteria group bacterium UBA3527 | reverse complement strand
GATATTGGTGGTAGTGTTAAACATGCACCAACACGGAGGTAGTTATGACAAGTGTGACTCACTGCGCTGTATGTCAGCAACAAACGAATAATCCATGCGCAACCATTGCTGATGCAGTCAGGGTAGGGTGTGAAAATGTTTTTTTCACACAACCCAACATGGACGCGGCCACCGCTGACCAGTCTGTGTGCAGGACCAACCATCCGTTCTGTGATGGTGTTGATCCGCCCGACGAAGAATGACCGGAAATGCGCAAGAACGGCCGACGCTCCAACGGAGCGTCGGCCAAATCTTTTTATTTTTTATGTCTACTTCAGTAGATCTACTGCATCTTCGATGGTGAACTTTTCTATATCCAAGTTATCCGGAAGATTGATACGCTTAAACCCCTTGCGTAGGTAGCGTCCGGATTTGGACTCGTAAATGTTTATCATTTTGCGAGTTTTTGGGTGAATTCCAACTTCCTTTACCAACGATTCTCCTTTACGCAGTTGCTTGGGCTCACTTAGTATCTCCATTGCTCGGTCATAGGTGATGGTGTATGGATCGTCGTCGCCCTTAAGTGAACGAAAGTCACCGGCATGTCCGATGTATGGGCCGTATTGACCGGTATTGGCTACGACCGGCTCACCGGTCCTTGGATGTTCTCCCAGCTCGCGAGGTAAGGTTAAGTATTTCACTGCCATTTCCAAAGTAACCTCTTCAGGTTTGATCCCCTTGGGTATACTGGCGCGCCGTGGCTTGGTTGCTTTTTTGTCACCCTTCTCAGGGTTTTCTCCTTGTTGGACGTAGGGACCAAAACGGCCGTTCATAACAAAGATGGGCTCATTGGTATCTGGATGAGTGCCGATGGGTTCCTCGGGCTTTATTTCGCTACCGTCTATCATACGTGCTCCGTCACAGTCGGGGAAGTTGCCACAAGAAAGGAAAGTTCCGCTTCTACTCAATTTACGTACCATTTCCTTGTCGCACTTAGGGCAAGGGAATTCTTTTGGTCCTGGGCCAAGGTTGGTGAGTTTCTCTATATCCTCTTTATCCTCCACTGCCTTATGGAATGGAACATAAAGCTCCTCTAAGGTTTTTCTGTATTCACGTTTACCGCTTGCTATTTCGTCGAGCTCATCTTCCATGTGGCTGGTAAAATCATCGCTTACGTATTTGGCAAAATGTTCCTCCAAGAACGATGAGACAACATCACCGGTATCGGTAGGGAAAAGAGTACGGTTTTCTTTTTCCACATAACCTCTGTCGGCAATGGTTTTCATAATAGAGGCGTAGGTGGAAGGTCGACCAATACCTCTTTTTTCCAATTCTTTGATCAGACCAGCTTCGGTGTATCGACTGGGAGGTACTGTTTGTTTGGCTTCTATGTCTACCGATTCTACCTCAAGTTTGTCACCCACGCTGAGTTTTGGGACTTCCGTATCTTCACTGCGGGCCGCTTGATCAACTCGTAGCCAACCGTCAAAAGTAATACGAGAGCCATTAACGGCAAAGTCAGGAATACTTTCTTTGCTACCAACTACATTTACCAAAAGCTTACTGCGATGTAAGCGGGCTTCGCTCATTTGTGAAGCGACGGCTCTGGCCCAAATAAGTTCATAAAGTGCCTTTTGGTCTCCTGTCATGCCGGCACTACGTTTGGCAAAGTTGGTAGGTCTTATTGCTTCGTGCGCTTCTTGGGCCGACTTACTTTTTGTTTTAAATAGCCTGGGTGATACATATTCCGCACCAAAGTCGCTGTGTAAGAGGGCGATAATTTGCTTCTGAGCCACTTTACTTAGTGTTGTACTGTCGGTTCTCATATAAGTAATAAGGCCGGCTTCATAAAGTTTCTGAGCGGCACCCATAGTTCGAGAAGGGGCAAACCCAAGGCGCGTGGAAGCTGTTTGTTGTAGAGTAGAGGTGGTGAAGGGCGGACGCGGGTTGCGTTTGGCTTCTGACTCTTTTAGGTCAATAACCTCCCAATTGTGACTCTCACCGATTTTTTTTATGTGCTTAGCCTCACTCTCTTCTTTTGGTTCTTCCGTGCAGACAAAGGGTATTTTATGACCGCCAATTTCGGCATTGGCAGTGAGGACAAAATAATCTTCCGGTACAAAAGCGCGTATTTCACGTTCACGTTCCATAATGATACGTAGTGCCGGTGATTGTACCCTACCGGCCGACAGACCATAACGCACTTTTTTCCAAATCAATCCGGATAATTCGTAGCCTACCAATCGGTCTAATACCCGCCGGGCTTCCTGGGCTTCCTTGAGGTGCAGGTCGATGTCACGTGGGTTTTCTATTGCCTCTCTCACTGCATCTTCGGTAATTTCATAAAACACTACGCGTTGCAGATTGGAATTTACATCTTCAAGCAAAGTGGCAACATGCCAAGCGATAGCCTCTCCTTCACGGTCGGGGTCAGATGCTAGCAGGACCTTGTCGGCCTTTTTGGCGGCGGTTTTTAGACTACTGATAACCTTCTCCTTACCTGGTGAAACAATGTACTTGGGAATAAAGCCACCTTCGATGTCGACGGCGTCTTTGTTGTTCTTAGGCAGGTCACGCACATGACCAACCGACGATTTAACCGAGTAGTTCTTACCAAGGTATTTTTCGATTGTCTTGGCCTTGGCAGGAGATTCTACCACCACCAAAGTTTTTCCTTTCGTTTCATTCATTTCCGTACACAAATACTACCCCTGGCTATTTGTGTCAAATATTAACTGACCAATGAATGGTAGAAACCTTGCTTTTCTGAGATGAGACCCTTAAGTACCATCTGCATTAAAAGCACTGAGCTTTTGTTGGTGTCGAAGGGTAGTTTGCGTATTAGTTCGTCTTGTTGCAATGGTTCACGTAGAAGTTCTATTACTATTGCCTCGTCATTATCCAGAGCGACTTTTGACTCAGCTTTGCTCTCAATATTAAATACATCAAGGATGTCGGTCGGTTCTGTGATAGGGATGGCTCCCAGTTTTAGAAATTGATGAATTCCTTTTGAGGTAGAGGAGAAAATATTTCCCGGTACCACCAGAAGCTCTCGATTATAATCGGCAGTGAGGCGCGCGGTGATAAGAGTGCCAGACTTCTCGGTAGCTTCGATAAGCAAAGTGGCAGATGAGATACCGGCTACCAAGCGATTGCGCTGAGGAAAGGACCAATTTGTAGCTTGAAAGTCTGGTTCGTACTCGGAGAGCAGACCGCCTCCGGCATCGAGAATTTCTCTTGCCAGAGACTTGTGCCGAGAAGGGTAGATTACCGAATCATGAAGACCTCCTCCGGGTATGGCAAGAGTATAAAGATTATTCCGCAGTGCCGCTGTGTGTGCCAAACTATCTATACCAATAGCCAAGCCGGAAACTATTCCGATAGGATATCCACGAAGCCCATCCACCAAGTAATTCAAAACCTCCTCGCCGTAGCGGGTGTACTGGCGTGAGCCAACAATCGAAAGGAGGTGAATATCTGGTGAAGGAAGAATGCCGCGATAATTGAGCGAAGTAGGTGCAGTCGGAATTTCCCGCAATAGCGGTGGAAATTCCGACTGCTTCAACTCTTTTATTTCATACTCCATGGCTACTCAAATTCTACCACTTTATATAGACCGCTAAAAAAGCTTGACAAATTTCTATACTCATGTATTATAGAAAAAAGTCCTGCGAGTGCAGGTCTTTGGGGAAGCCACTAGTCAGCAGTGTCCGCCTGCTGGTAGCTAGGCCCCATTGAAAAGGCGGGCTACGACCTTGGCCGGTTGTAACGAAGTGAAGGGTGTCTGCTTTGATGGCATAGTCGCTGGCCAGAAAAAGTCCTTTACTTCATAGAGCGACTGCGAGGTGAAGTACGCCTCGTAAGCAAATTAAAATAGCCCGCCCCAGGAAAATACCGGGGTCCCAGAAGAGACGAGCCACCAACTCGAATCGGATGGGGACCCAGGACTGGTAATCTTGGGTCGGGCTTCATCATTTTACACTCACGCTTTGGCGTGTTTTTTGTTATATTTGTGTTTAAATTCGGTGTATAATTTAGAACACTATGCTTGATATCAAATTCATCAGGGAGAACTTGCCGGTGGTAAAGGCGGCGGCAGTAAAAAAACACATCAAGATCAACCTTGACCGCTTGGTTGAGCTCGATGACGAGAGGAAGGCTTTAATGCAGACTATAGAAGGTAAGAAGGCTGAACAAAACAGAGTGTCTGCAGATATTGTGGCGGCTAACAAAGATGAGGTAGTAAAGAAACAACTCATCACCGAGATGCAGGACCTAAAAGCTGAAATACAAAAAGACGAGGAAAAGTTGAAACCTGTACTGGAAGAGTGGCGACAAATAATGTTGCAAGTACCAAACATTCCTGACATGTCTGTACCCGATGGAGAAAGTGACGAAGATAATCAAGAAATAAAAGTGTGGGGCGAGAAGACTGTTTTCGACTTCGAGCCTAAGAGTCATACCGATCTAATGGTAGACCTGGGTATGGCCGATTTTGAGCGAGGAGCAAAGGTGCACGGTTTTCGTGGCTACTACTTAGTGGGAGATGGCGCTTTGCTTTCTTGGGCGATTTGGAACTACGCGCAAGATTTTTTCTTGAAAAAAGGATTTACACCCATCCTACCCCCGACTATCGTACGCAAGACCAATCTATATGGTACCGGCCACTTACCAAATGAAGCTGAAGATGTATATCATACTCAAGACGAAGATTATCTTATCGGCACCAGCGAAGTATCAGTAATGGGATACTATTCTGACGAAGTATTGGATAAAAATATCTTTCCTGTAAAATTCCTCGGCTTTTCACCGTGCTATCGTCGTGAGGCGGGTAGTCATGGCAAGGATGTAAAGGGGCTTATTCGAGTTCATGAGTTTTATAAGTTGGAACAGGTAGTTCTTTGCGAGGCTTCACATGAGGAAAGTGTTAAATGGCACGAAGAAATCAATCGTAATGCTGAGGAATTCATAGAGTCTCTCGGTATTCCATATCATACTGTGCTAAATTGCGGCGGCGATATAGGACAAGGACAAGTGAAAAAATACGACATCGAGCTTTGGGTGCCAAAGGAAGGAAAATATCGGGAAATTTCATCAGCTTCATATTTCCACGATTTTCAGACACGACGTTTCAATATACGCTACAAGGACGAAGACGGCACAATGCGCTATGCGCACTCTCTAAACTGTACCGCTATTCCGACTCCGAGAATACTTGTCTCTCTTGTAGAGAATTTTCAACAAGCAGACGGCTCTGTAAAAATACCTGAAGCTCTGCAAAAATATCTTGGTAAAGAGGTGATTAAGAAAGAAGGGTGAGTGATACACAAAAAGGCCGGCGCCGTAGGCGCCGGCCTTTTTGTGCTACCATTCGTAGTACCGGTAGTATGAAAAAACGCAAATCAAAGAAAAAGTGGAGACTTGTACCCTTTTTATTTTTCGCATTATTGTGTATCGGAATCTTGTTCTATGGTATTTACTACTTCACCAACTTAGAGCGATGGCAAATAACTTTGGTGCAATCAGAAGGCAATTCCACCGTCAAAGGTGCAGATATTATTGAGGTAGCGGAAGGGGAATTGGAAGGTAGGTACTTATGGCTTATACCACGACGATTTTTATATATGTATCCCAAAGAAAATATAGAGGAAGCTGTAAAACAGATAGATAAAGTGAAGACCGTTACATCCGGTCGAAATGGAAACAGTGTGGTGGTGAAGATTGAAGAGTTTGTACCGTACGCGCTTTGGTGTCATGAAGATTGTTGGTTCATGGATAACGAGGGCGTTGCCTTTGTGAAAGCACCCAATTTAGAAGGTGCATCGTTAATTCGTTTTGTAAATGTTGCTGCTTCACCTGAAAAACTTGCCGTTTTTGCGCCAGAACAAGAGATGTTATACATAAGACTGTGGGTGAATTATTTGGATAAAAAGTACGATTGGGTGGTAGATAAAGTTGAAAAAGATGGCAACGAAGTCACTTTTCACTTGCGAGGCGATGGGTACATAAAAACGTCCCAACAAAGTAAACCAACAACCGGTATGAAAAACCTCGAAACAATTCTTAACTCGGAGGAATTTGCTCACCTTGATCCATCAGATTTTGACTATATTGATCTCAGATATAAAAACAAAGTCTTTGTAAAAGAGGAACGAGTTTTAGATGAGACT
>DFPA01000016.1 GCA_002377025.1 Patescibacteria group bacterium UBA3527 | reverse complement strand
GGGACGACGAGTCCGAGTGCACAACTAACAACAACCGGCACAGTTCGCTTCGCGAACTTCGGAGCAGGTACCCTGACCACCGACGCCAACGGCAATGTATCAGTATCTTCAGACGAACGCTTGAAGGATGTCGAAGGAGAGTATACTCGTGGCCTTGTCGATGTTATCGCACTTGAGCCAATCCAATATCACTGGAACGAACAGTCTGGCCTAGACCGCGAAACCCTCTACACCGGTTTCTCTGCGCAAGATGTACTAGCTTCTATCCCAGAGGCAGTGGGTGAGGATAAGCGTGGTTTCCTCACACTCTCTGACCGCCCGATATTGGCTGCAGTGGTAAATGCTATCAAGGAGATTTGGGAGGTAGTGAGTGCCAACAAAGCACGTATCGAAGAGCTCGAGGCCAGAGTAGAGATGCTCGAAACCACCGGCGGTAGTGGTGCTGAGACAAAGGTGAAATATGGCCCAGGCTACACCGGTGATACAGATACCGAAGATACCACTACAGACACCACAGAGAGCGAAAGTGACGCTAATACAAGCGATTCTAGCACCTCAACAGATAGTGCAACAGAAACCGATCAAGCAGATGATGGGGGCGATAGTACCGCTGACACAGATGGCTCTACCGAAGGTGGTAACGAGGAGGTAGTTACTGATGGAGAGGAAGAAGTCGCCGAGCAGAGCGAGGCGACTGAAGATTCAGCAGACACTGACGCAACCAACTCTACCGATAGTGAAGAGGGTTCTTCTAGTGAATCATCAGAGGAACAAGCTACTACAGAACCTGCGACAGAGTCTACCAGCGAACAAACCGAAACCGACCCTACCGCAACTGAAGACCCCGCTCCGGAAGCATCTGAGTCAACTACTACTGACTCCACCAGTGCAGAGGAAGTGAATGTTGAGTAAAAGTCTGCAAAAGAACGCGTTGTAATGATCACAAAGACCTGGTCATAAAAGCTACAAAACAATATCCAACCATACTCTCGCTATGTTTTTTTCTTGATAATTTCTTATTGAGCGGCACTTTTCTGTATCACGAATTGCGCCTAGCTTGCCGTTTATGCTTCAAAGTAGTGTTATGTGTATCTGGCTAGCTCGTGATACGAGGATGTTTAGTATTTCCAATTGATACTCAGTCATGTGCTAGGATGAAATTAGTGAAGAGTGACAGAAAAAAAGTCAAAGATAGTGTAAATAGTAAATCACCAAACCCCGCACCACATTCTAAAATAATGGAACGCGCAGCGGAGAGTTGTCCTTACTGTGAGTCTACAGACTTCGTGCGCCGTGGTTTAAGAAAAAACAAATATCAGACCGTACAATTGTATCTGTGTCGCAATCCTGAATGCGGCAAGACCTTTACCGCCCGTACCATTAAAGGCAAGCAGTTCCCTTGGCCGTTGGTTCTAGATGGTATCAGTTATCACAATCTCGGCTACACCTTTGCTCAAGTGGCTGACATCTTGGAGAATAGACATGGAATGAAGCCCCAGCCCGATACCATAGCTTCATGGTATGACGAGTACCGCTCTCTCTGCCGCTTCGAGAGATTGCGCCCCTACGCTATAAAAATTTTGAATAATTGGAACAAACAAGCTGCTAAGTGGGCGAATGACAGTAAGTCCAATGAGTCAGCGGAGAAGCTGTATATGGTAGAGACCGTCACCTTAGCTCATCGACAGTTGTATCGTTTTCGTTATCATCGGCCTAAGCTTGTTTTGTTGTTGGAAGAGTATCGCAACCGCAACTTTGGCCGCCTCACAGAATATCTAGATAGTGTGGCCAGTGATACTCCACACCAATTTTTCTCCGATGGAGAAAGGATAAGTGAGGTAAAAAGTAAGTTTGATAAAGCAGATATGTTGGTGCGGGGCAAAAATAACTTTGCCAATAAATTTACAAGTTTTGTATTGCAAGCTGTGCCGCGAAATATAGACCGACATGAAGTGTTGCAACGGTTTATGATTGCTAACGACAGTGTCACGGTAGCAACAGAAGTGCCGGTTTATATCCGCAAGGAAGATGTCGCTCATTTTGAGAAGGTGTTGAAGTTCAAGGTGACCCATAAGTTGGAAGAATTTGATAAACCAGAGCCTGAGGTACATTTAGAATATGAGAATACTAGACAAAAAGATGATCAGGCGAAAAAGTCGAGTGGGCCAGATGACGACCCTTTTGTAGATGGTGGTTACATTACATTTAAAGGTCGCAAAAGACCACAACCTTTCCCCAATCTTCTTACGGGACATATAGATATAGTCCAAGTGCGAAATGGAATCGTGCATATTCTCGATTACAAACCAAACGCCGCTAAAGAAAAGCCTATTGAGCAACTGACTTGGTATGCCTTAGCTCTCTCACGACTCACCGGGTTACGACTCTTTGAGTTTAAGTGTGCTTGGTTTGATGAGAATGACTACTTTGAGTTTTATCCTTTACATGTCGTCAAAAAGGTTAATCGCAAGCGCACCAAAAAAGTTCGCTATCGCGATGGTCGGGTGGCTGCCATCCCCAAAGACAATGAACTTCGTATAATTAAATAACTAGCGATGCCATGTCTGACAAAAAAGTAAAAAAACACACTAAATGGGATGGTCTGGAGGGAGGTTCTGTGAGTAATCAAGATTATGCTCCCAGCTATGTTAAGAAAAACACCCGCTACTCACCCAAAAGAAAAATACGTTCTTTTCGTGACTTGGAAGTGTATCAAAAGACCATGGAGAATGCGCTGGTGGTGACCGGAGAGGTGGTGCCGATTTTGGTAAAGGATAAGTTTCCCATGACGGAGAACATGACTAACTGCGCTTTAAACATCCCGTTACTTCTAGCACAAGCTCACGGACAACGTTTTGCTGACTTTGACCGCGCGGTTGCAACCCTCGAAAGTGCTATGCAAAGTTGCAACAAAATGGTGGTCTACCTAGAGGAGGCGCAAGGTCTTTCACACAACGCTGACGACGGTCTACTAGACGATTTGATGCAGGGATATATACAAGTGCGTGGCAAAATGTTGAGGTTGGAACGCTCTTGGATAAAGTTCAGGAAGTAAGGAGCTAAGGAATCCAAGAAACACCCATTTAAATGGTAATTTAAATGGGTGTTTCTTGGCTGGGCCAAGGCGCCGGACTTTTATGGGTTATTTATAAAGCTTGCTGTGTGTACCTGTGGTGATGAAGTAAGCGACATTATCTTTGACAATAAAGTA
>DFPA01000048.1:1951-4664 GCA_002377025.1 Patescibacteria group bacterium UBA3527 | reverse complement strand
TCGAACCTCCGCCTCGGCGGGAAAGTCCTTGCCGTCGTCGCAGGCGACGCGCAAGAAAACGGCTCTGTTCCTGTTCCATCACCATGGGCGGCACTTCGTGCCGCCCATGACGAAATCGGTCAAAGACCGTTAAGTTGTGTTCTAGTGCCCGACAGGGATTCGAACCCCAGTTTTTGGTGCCAGAAACCAACGTCCTACTTTCCAGTGAGTGAGAGAGGTAAGAGTGGTTTTTAAAATCATGTGCATTGCTGCCCGACAGGGATTCGAACCCCAGTTTTTGGTGCCAGAAACCAACGTCCTACCACTAGACGATCGGGCAATTTACGTCCTACATACTGCCAGATTATCGAACTTAATCAAGTAATCTATTAGCAAAATCCTTTATAATCTGCTAGATTTGAGTGATAAATACATTAAATATGAACGCATTAAAGAACTTAGATAACCAAAAGAAGATAATTATTATTGGAGCGGTGGCGGTGCTTATACTTATTGCACTGGGGCTAAAATTCCTTGGTGGGGGAAGTGTCATGACCGAAGACCCGCTTAAGAACCAGGTTGTATCTACCGATGACCCCGTAGACATCGCCCTGGATTTCTACGACGCCTGGCAGAAAGCCGTTGAAGCTGACGGAACCGACCCATTTGCGGCCGGCTTGGCTGACGAACCACTACTAAGTCAAGTCATGCGCGACAAACTTAGCAATTTGCCGGAGAGGAAAAAGAGTGACCCTGTTCTTTGTCTCGATGTTATCCCTGAAAAAATAACGAGCAAGCAGCTTTACATGCGTGACGATGAGACACAGATCCTTATCTTCTCTAAAGAATACCCTATGGCCGGACAATCTATAATCACCATGGGTGGAGCAAATGGGGGGTGGTACATCAAAGACATTTCTTGTTCTGAAGAATTTGACGGACCAAAAGAATTCTCTTTTGAAAACGAGGGAAATCTTTTGAAGACAGTGCCGGAGCCATACGACTCTCGCTACTGGCACTTGGTGTACGCACGCGATGGAGTATTTGGATACCTGGTGCCAATGTTTTTCAATGAGAGCAGTATTTGCGTAAGTATTGACGGCGGCGAATCTCAATGTGATGAAAATAATCTTCCTGAAACCAAGCCGGTAATGCTACGCGGCAATATGACCGAAGCGGGTGTAGAAGTGAAGCGGTTGGAATTCTTACCTGATTTATAGAATTGAGATAGGTATAACAAAAGAGCGGCGCCGAAGGCGCCGCTCTTTTGTTTGTGTCACTTGATAATTTAAAAATACTGGATATGATACATGAGATCGCCAATACAGGAAGGATAAATTATGGACATGGAAAAGCAACGTGATGAGCTGTTGACACGACTCGGCGAATTGCGGAGAAAAGCCTTAGGAGCACCATGGCTTGAAGACGAACTTAAGAAGCTTGACACAACAACTCAAATGATGGACTCAGGTGCCGCTCTTGCGCACATGGACATGGCCATCGGGTACTTAGAGTTGATTCTTGAGCTTCGAGAGTGACGACCCACAAAGCATAAGTCCCACGCTGTGCTTGTGGGCCGCTTTGTTATCCGCTGTCTATTGCTTATTCACAAACATCCAACAATAGTAATTCTAGAGGAATTCTTGGTGTATTTACCTTCGGTATCAGCATGGACGCATCGAGGAGCTTCAAGAGAAGATGCGAGTTGATAGCACTTCCCTCCTCCTTAGCTAACACTTCTATATAGTCAGCCTCTTCACTCCCGAAATGACTCAAAATCTTGTTTTCTTGTCCGGGTAAGTTGCGCAGAAGTATTACCGCTCGCACTCTTTCCAGGAGTAAGCGTGAGAAAAGTTTCATATTTACTTGCTCTTCCACCACTTCCTCTATCGCACTCATTCCCTTTTCCAAATCCCGTGCAGAAAGTGCTTCTATCATGGCTTTGAGAGAGTTGGATTTAGGCGCACCAATAATAGATGCGACTTCGTCTATCTCACCGATGGTATCTCCTGAGGCAAGAATTACCTTCTGTATTACTCCAAGTGCATCACGGAAAGAACCGTCGGCAGAGAGTGCGATGAGATCGGCTGCGGACTTATCGAGCTTGAAGCCCTCCTTCTTAGCAACATCTGAAACTACCTTAGCCAGAACCTCTCTACTGGGAGAATGCAGGGTAAATACCTGACAACGCGAAAGAATAGTATCGAGTAATTTATCAGCTTCAGTAGTAGCTAGTATGAAAACTACGTGCGCCGGAGGTTCTTCCAAAGTCTTCAAGAGAGCATTAAAAGCTTCTTTGGTGAGCATGTGTACCTCGTCTATAATGTATACCTTATACTTCGACTCATAAGGGAGCGCGTAAACTGCCTCCTTAAGCTCACGAATATCATCAATACCTCTGTTTGAAGCAGCGTCTATCTCATAAAGATCCAGATCGCTTGTGCCAATTTCCTTAGCAAAAATACGCGCCAGAGTAGTCTTGCCGGTACCTCTAGTACCAGAAAACAATATCGCGTGTGGAATTTGTTCCTTTTGAATTGCACCCTCCAAGACACCTACAATATGATCTTGGTCCAACACCTCCTTAAAAGATTGTGGGCGATACTTACGATATAGCGCTAGAGTTTCACTTGTCATAGGAAGTAGTATAGCAAAAAGGCCGGCGCTTTGCGCCGGCCTTTTTGTGGTATGACTATTTTTTCTTAGTTGCTTTTTTGGTTGATTTCTTTACTGT
>DFPA01000048.1:0-1634 GCA_002377025.1 Patescibacteria group bacterium UBA3527 | reverse complement strand
TTTACTGTCCTTTTGGTTGTTGCTTTCTTTACTTTTGGCTTGGCAACTTTAGCAATTTCCTTCCATTGATTCAGCATCTCCTTTCGAAAGTCCCTAATATCTGCTTTGCTGGCGTCTTTGAGTTTGCTGTATGTAGTGGCGACACCCTGTATTAACTCATCGTATTGTTCCTCTGTCATCTCGCTGGCTTTCTCTAAGCCTTCAAGTACTTCGGCCTTTGCTTTTAGCATCCAGCTCTTAGCTTTCTTTCTATTTTTCTTGGCTTCTTTTGCTCCGTAGAAGAAATAGGCTCCGGCAGCTCCTACAGCAGCGGCAGTGAGGCCAATGCCGATACCGGCTTTGGCTTTATTAGACATTTTTTTAGTGGTCTTTTTGGTTGTTTTTTTAGTGGCCATGTTATTTGGAACGCTTAGCGGCTTTCCTTCTTCTTGGTTTACCACCAGGCATTAGGCTCATAATAAATGAAATTAGTCGCTTAGGATTTAGATTGTCGCGCAGATTATCCAAATCTTCTGCCAACACTTCGCTCCCTGCTTCCACTCGCTCAACAATTTGTCGTACGAGCTTCGCGATTCTAATCAGCTGATAAAGCAACAAGCAAGTAAGAATAGTGAATACCACCACACCAATAGATGCGATGATAAAAAATATATTTGCCTGCAATACTTCACTCATTGTTATTATTCTAACAAACTCTATTTATTTGTCGCTAGGAAACGATTAACAATACTTGCAACCTCATCCGGCGTATTGGCTTGCATAAGCTCTGCTCGCAGCTCAACTGCACCGGGGAAGCCATTTACATAGGCTTTGTAATGCTTTTTCATAATGGCAAAGTTTTTGAAAGGCAACAGCTCCACGAAAAGCTTGGTGTGTTCAACCATTATCTGTAGTCTCTTAGCGAGTGGTAAGTCATGAGTTTCGGTGTCTGGAGAAAATAAATGTGGATTACCGAAAATAGCTCTCCCAAGCATCACCCCATCAGCGCCGGAAAGCTTTGCTTTCCGGCGCGCATCTGCCAAGTTCGAAGCATCGCCATTGCCAATAATGACTGTTTCAGGACTAAGCTTGTCGCGCAGTTCCACGACCCTTTTCACCCGATCCCAACGAGCGGGAACTTTACTCATCTCTTTTCTGGTGCGTGCATGTATGGTAAGAGCAGCCGGTTTCATGCTAAGTATCTCAGGAATCCACTCTTCTACTTCATCTTTGTTGTATCCAAGGCGCGTTTTCACACTCACAGGTATATCACCCACCCCGCGCATGGCGGCTGCAATTATAGTCTTCGCGTTCTCTGGATTTTTAATCATTGCGGCACCACAACCTTGCTTCTCAATAGAACGATCCGGACAGCCCATGTTTATATCAATTCCATCAAAAGCCAGTTCTCGACATAACTTGGCGGCTTCATACATATTTTCCTCATTACTAGAGAAGAGTTGCGCTACTATCGGCCTTTCTTGCTCAGTATATATAAAGTCAGCCATTAACTTCTTTTTCCCTTCTTCAGTGGCATGCTTTAGACCATCAGCGGAGACAAACTCGGTCCAGGTAACATCTGCGCCTCCCATACTTCCGTCTGGTCGTTTATGAGCTGAATATTTGGCAATCAGACGACGAAATGGAGCATCGGT
>DFPA01000050.1:8718-8844 GCA_002377025.1 Patescibacteria group bacterium UBA3527 | reverse complement strand
AAGCGCTTTCCCAGGTAGGTGTTGCAGCAGTTTCTATAGTTACTGAATCGGGATCTGTCTCTTCCTTAGATATTTTCGGAACCTCATTTGAGGTCTGAGTAGTCAAAGTGGGTACCTCCATTTCAG
>DFPA01000050.1:2816-8329 GCA_002377025.1 Patescibacteria group bacterium UBA3527 | reverse complement strand
CGGAGCTTCAGCAGTAGTTTGAGAAGAGGGTTTAATTGGCGCCGGAGTCTTAACTGATTCCCAAGTTGGTTCTGGGACTTCTTCTTGCCTTTTTATCATTAGTCCGGACTTATGCTCGCTTTTTGGTTTTTCACGCAGCCGAACGGTAATTTTTTTATGATCGTCACTCACCGGCAGAGCGCTGTTCTCAGCAGCAGACAAAAGTTTGTCCTTGCGAGTTTCGACAGCTCCGACTCTTGGTTTAGAAGCCTCTCTTTCCGTTCTTTTCTCTGCAATCTCTTTCTCTGTATCTTTAGCCCAGCCGGTAATTGACTTAAGAATTGTTGACCAAATTCTAAATTCTTTTCTTTTGGTGTCGGTAACGATACTGCCAGTGTCGCCGGTTTCTGCATTATGGACATCCACCTCTCCTTCGCTGAAGGTCGGCAAACTGGTGCCTTGGGTTAGTTTGTCTACCGAATCAGAAAGGTCAGTTTGAATAGTTTGACCAACCGGTTGCGCGGGTGGTGTTTTACTGGATGTCGCTGCAGGCTTTTTAGGGATTGGTTTGGTCAGGCTATTTTCTATCGGCAGCTTTGGTTTGATAACAAGGCCCGGCTTTTTTGTTGACGGAGTGAGTGCAGGTGTTGTTTTTTTGGCCGGTTCTACTCCAGGTGTAACCACCGGGCTTGGATTTGGAGTATCAAGTGGAGACTGAGGAGGTGTAGAAGGGTCTTGTGTCGGAGATAAAGTGGCTGCTGGAATAGGGGCGCTGTCTTGCCCCGACCCTTTAGCCTTTTGGTAGTCGCTGGCAAAAGTACGCACACGACTTATTTCCTTCTTTCCACTCATACTATATCTATATATAGTAGATAGTATCGCATGTTTTTTTGTTTCTCACTGCTTTTCATACACAAAGACGGCGCCCTAGGGGCGCCGTCTTTGCTGTGTCAACTATTCATCTTCCTTCGCTCCCTTTCTTTTCGCAAAGTCAGGATCACGTTGTTTTATTGAGAGTCCGATTTTTCCGTCTTCTACCTTAGATACCACCACCGGCACTAAGTCTCCCACATTTAGAATGTTATCAAGTTTTTCAATTCTAAAAGGTGCCACTTCAGAGATGTGTATGAGACCTTCATTTTGCTCATCGATTTTAGCAAACGCTCCAAAGTCGGCGATTTTGGAAATGGTAACTTCCAGTTCCTCACCCACTTCGTAGATACGAGTCAAATCTTCAATCATCTTGGCGGCAGTTGTGCCACTGCCATTTTTCCCCGAGATGAATATGGTACCGTCTTCTTCGATGGTAATTTCGTCCACTCCAGTTTTCTCTTTGATGCTATTTATTGTCTTTCCTCCAGAACCAATAACTAAGCCAATTTGCTCTGAGTCAATATTAAGAGTGATAATTTCCGGCGCTCTGGGAGAAATACTGTTGCGTGGTTCTGCTATGGTACTTTCAATAGTATCGAGAATATGTAGCCTGGCTGCCTTTGCCTTTTCAAGTGCCTCACCTAGAATCTTAGGCGAAACGCCGGCCACTTTCACATCCATCTGGATTGCTGTCACTCCTTCGCGAGTACCGGCGACTTTGAAATCCATATCACCATGCTCATCCTCTGGTCCTTGAATGTCAGTAAGTAGAACATAGTTGTCTTCATCATGCATCATAAGACCGGAAGCGATACCAGCTACCGGTCGCTTGATTGGTACGCCTCCGTCCATAAGTGCGAGAGTCGAGCCACACACTGACCCCATAGAACTTGAACCGTTGGAAGACATCGTTTCAGACACTAGTCGAATAGTGTAAGGGAATTCTTCTTTGCTAGGGATGACAGGCATGAGAGCTTTTTCTGCTAATGCGCCGTGTCCTATCATACGGCGATTGAAGCCACCTACTCTACCGGTCTCGCCTACAGAGAATGGCGGGAAGTTGTAATGGTGCATGTATCGTTTCTTCCCTTCACGCTCCTCCATTGTGTCTATAAGTTGTGCAGCCTCAGGTCCTCCTAGTGTTAGTGCGGTGAAAATATGAGTTCCTCCACGATAGAAAATACCCGAACCGTGAAGTACCGGTGATATGTCTCCCGCTTGAGCGTATAGTTCTCGTACCTCGTCCATTCCTCTGCCGTCGGCACGCTTGCCATTTTCGATTGCTCCCCGGTGAAGTGCTTCGTCTACCTTATCCTCAAACCAATCTCCCGCCACTGACTTATCTACTTCTAACTCACTTTCGTTTAAGGCATCGAACCATTTGTCCTTAAGTTCATAGATGTGGTCTTTTCCGGCACGATTGCTAAACAACACAGTTTCAAGCTCGCTCGCGAAACTCTTGTCCCAAATAGCGACAACCTCATCGCTTAGCGGGGTGGTAGAAATAGTAACCTTCTCCTTACCGACTGCTTCAGTTATCTCATTTTGCCAAGCAGTAAGCTTGTCGTGCACTTTGGTACCAGCTTCCAAGATAGCAACAATATCATCTTCGGCCACCTCGTATGCACCAGTTTCAATCATATTTATCTTGCCGTCTTTACCACAAGAGAATACTTCCAGAGAAAGTTCGTCTATTTCACGGTCGGTGTAGGTGGGATTGATGAGTACATTTCCACTTTCCTTTTGTACAGCTATACGTACGGCACCCACCGGTCCGTCCCAAGGTATGTCCGAAACAGAGAGAGCCAGAGATGCACCGATTACTCCTAGTACATCCGGATCATCTTCACCCATAGCAAGTACTGTAGCGATGACTTGTACATCACGCTTAAGCTTATGGTCAAAAAGTGGGCGTATGGTGCGGTCGATAATACGAGCAGATAGTACCGCCTCCTCACTAGGTCGTCCTTCGCGCCTTACGAAGCGACTACCGAGAATGGCACCTGCTGCATAGAATTTCTCTTCAAATTCTACCGACAAGGGAAAGTACGGTAGCTCACTCTCACGACTACCCATCACTGCAGTCACCAATACTGCAGTCTCACCCATTTTGATAATTACCGAACCGTTAGCTTGTTCTGTAAGGTTGGTAAAGTCAGCGGTAATCGTCTTGCCCGCCAACTCCAGCGAAAAACTTTTTTTCTCCATTTCGTTATTACTTTAAGAGATGTTCAGGCTTCAGATTTCAAAGTTTGAAACCTACTTGCCCGGCCACCTCACTTATATTGCTAAACGATAACAGGCCTCGGGCCAAAACGCAAAAGCGTTTTGGCCCGAGGCCTCCGTTATTCTTTCTTCTGTTTCGGGAGACCTCGAGGGTTTTCCGGGAAGTGACGTTGCCACGTTCCCTCCTCGAGCTGTTTGTGATATTCGGCTGCGTCTTTGAGAAGTTGGTTGCACCAACTCCAGAATCGACTGAGACGATCGATCAAGTTTTTCATAAGCCTCTCCTTTCTGCGGGTCACTATACACTAAAGGTGTGTAAAGAAAAAGTCAGTCGCATGCGCCACTGACTTTCCACACGGGAAATTTATATTCACTCCATATCGTCCGTATCAGTGCCGACAACTTGTTTGATTTGCTTCCGCAGATTAGACGTACGACGTGCTCTATTTCCGATGGTGTAGGTTTTGGGATCTTCATCCATGTCAATAAAATCGTCTACCGCCTCTCTAAGTTTTCCTGATGCGGAACGGCCAAAGGTAATTGCCTCAACCTGACAACCTTGGCTTTTGACGTACTCAACCAGCGGAACAAAATCACCATCGCCACTGGCAAGTATGATAGAGTCCACTTTGTGAGCTAATTTGATGGCGTCGATTGCGAGGCCAACGTCCCAATCTGCTTTTTTAGCACCACCAAAAAATACCTGCAGGTCTTTAGTCTTGATTTCGATACCTAGCTTTTCTAGGGCTTCAAAGAAGGCTTCCTCTTCACCACCTTCAGTATTTACCACATACGCTAGCGCCCGAATGAGCTTGCGGTTACCAAGCGAGTTTTTGACCACTTCACCAAAATTGACTTTGGCTTTGTAAAGGTTCTTGGCACTATGATAAAGGTTTTGAGTATCGATAAGAATCGCCACTCTTTGCTCAGGGTGTTTTATTACTCCCATAGTTAATTTGTTGAAACTTATTAAAAGCTTTTAATTCTTCGCAGTATAAAAAGTCGGAAACAGTTACCCCCGGTCAATGGACCGGGGTAGTAACTACTTCTTTAGGCCGAGTTTCTTGAGCAGAGCCTCGTAGGCTTTACGGTCTTTGCGTTCCAAGTACTTTAAATGCTTGCGACGATTGGCAACCATTTGCAGTAGCCCTCGGCGTGAGTGAAAATCTTTCGCGTTTTTTCGAAGATGTGTCGAGAGTTCGTTGATTCTCCTTGTGAGGATAGCCACCTGTGATTCCGGTGAACCGGTGTCACTATCATGTCTCTGCACATCCTTCATTGCGTTAGCTTTCTGTCTTTTGCTTAACATATAGATATGAAGGTGAGCCCTTCGATGCTAGATACATAGTATGAAACTACGCTCGATGAGTCTCGTTATTACCCGCGAAGGTTGAGTTACTATAGCATAAATAGTGCGAAAAATCAACCCACATTTCTATCACCATATGATGGTAGGAAACGCTTGTAAATCTCAAAGCACATCCACTGCTTTAGGTATACTTAATATGTATGTAAGGTTTTGACTACCGGCTTAGGATTTTAAGAATCATTTGAGCAAATTTCTCACTATCGTTACGCACCAAAGAACGTTTTATTTTATCGCCGTTTCTTTGTCTTCCGATTTTTTGACTTAGTAGGTCTAGCTTGATCTTTTCTCCTGTTATTTCTTTACCATCGTCTTTGACCGGGTATTGAAATTCGGTTTCGTATTGCCCCAATAGACTGCCGTCTATTGGGGCAGTGTTGAAACTTACGAAATCAGGCTCACGTCCAGTGTACTTTGCTACCTCCGTCACATGATCAAACAAGGTAAAATTATCGGTCTGTCCCATGCGAGTCATAAGGTTGACGTTATACAAAAATTTACCGCTTGATTTTCTGATTGCCTCACTTACTCCGTCGATCACGAGTATGGAAATAAGACTGGAGTAAAGGTCACCCGGGCCGAGTACAATCAGGTCTGCAGACAAAATGGCACGTTCTGCAATGTTGGTAATTTTGCCTTGAGGTTCACTCCTAAGGTTGATGATTCTTTTACCTCTTCTGTTTTTCGGAGGTTCATCTATTCTATGTTCACCTTTTACTACTTTTCCGTCATCATACTCTGCCACTAGGTGTACTTGGTCGGTGGTTACAGGAAGAACTTTGCCGTGGATTTCCAGCAGACGCGAAGCTGCCTCAACTGCACTGGCTTCATCACCAATAATTTCCGTAAGAGCTACTATTAGTAAGTTACCGAAGTTGTGTCCGACAAGCCCCTTTCCTTTGTTGAAGCGGTGCAAGAAAAGTGAGCGAAGGAGTTGGTCTTGGTCATTCGACTCACGAGCGAGAGCGACGAGAGCCATACGTACGTCACCCATAGGCAGTTGACCAAATTCATCGCGTAAACGTCCGGTTGAACCGCCTGAATCAGACATGGTTACGACCGCGACTGT
>DFPA01000050.1:0-2408 GCA_002377025.1 Patescibacteria group bacterium UBA3527 | reverse complement strand
TTCTTGTTCATAAGTTGTTTGCTCATGATAATATTTGACTAATGAAGCTCAGTCAATTAAAAAGAGAATTCCTTGAATATTTAGAAATTGAGCGCGGTCGTAGCGTAAAAACTATCGAAAACTATGACCGCTACCTGACACGCTTTTTTGATTATCTGAAGAGTGACAGTCTTAATAAAATTACCGAAGAAAAGGTGCGCGAGTTTCGTTTATGGTTAAATCGTCAGGATGGTACTAAGGTCGGTGGTCGGATGGAGCCAATGAAACGTCGTACACAAAACTACTATCTCATTGCTCTGCGGGCCTTTTTGAAGTTTCTGCGTAAGCGCGGTATTGAGTCTTTGTCACCGGAACGAATAGAGCTCGCCAAAGTACCCGATCGTTCTCTTGATCTCATTACTCCTGTTGAACTGGGCCGTCTTATGAAGTCGCCCGATACGAGTACCTTAGTTGGTTTGCGGGACAGAGCTATATTTGAACTTCTGTTTTCCACCGGTTTGCGTGTCTCTGAACTTTGTAATTTGTCTATCGATGATGTTGATCTTGCTCGTGATGAATTTTCGGTGCGTGGGAAGGGCGATAAAGTACGAGTAGTGTTTCTATCTCAGTCAGCAAAAGAAGCGATCAAAAACTATCTAAAGGCTCGCAAAGATATGCATGACGCTTTGTTTGTGCAGTATGGTAAAGGAGCGAAGAGCTCTAAAAACCTTCGACTTTCTCCCCGCTCAGTACAAAGAATCATCAAGCAACATGCAGTGAAGGCCGGTATAACTCGCAAAGTAACTCCGCATGTTATTCGCCACAGCTTCGCTACGGATCTACTCACTAACGGAGCTGACCTGCGCTCGGTGCAGGCGCTTTTAGGGCATGCGAATATTGCCACTACTCAGGTATACACCCATGTGACCGATAAGCATCTGCGTGAAGTGCACAAAAAGTTTCACTCTAAGAAGAGTAAGTAGCAGAGATGTGTTAAAAGCAGTCTGACTGCTTTTAATGAGACAATGTACTACTCCAAGTAGGTTTGTATTTCAGCGCCAGCACGCAAACCTTCTACCAACTGAGCGATCAGTTGCTGTTGCTTTTGGTCGATAATTTGTAGCTCTATTGCTTCGTATAAGTCTGTCAGAGGTGGAAGTTCTTGCCCTGCTTCTACGAGGGTATTGTAGGTATTACTAACCTCCTCTTTACTTGCACTCACAGCTTCCAAGTCCACTTCACTGCGGATGTATTTATCTACCAATAATTGCTCTCTAATATCTTCACGTAGAGCTTCGGCACTGAGTTGTATTTCCTTAATGGCTGCCAGCAGAGTATCTTCATCCCCATATTGTTCTATAAGAGTTTGCCACTCTGCTTCCACTTCTTCTTCAGTAACTTCCACTTCGCTAGCGCTGGCTGCTTGCATTAACAGTCTGGTGTTTATAAGTGCATCAAGTGACTGGGTGCGTATCAGTTTTTGTACCGCCTCGTCTTTTGTATCAATGCCTTGTGCAAAAGCCATTCCAGCCATTTGTTCAGATGCTTCGTCGAGTTCTCGTTCACCTATAACCTCTCCGTTGACTACCGCCACCTTAGAATCGAGCAAGTTCTCACTGCCCCAGTTATAAATAAGTGTACCGAGTACAACCACCATTATTCCGGTAAAGAAAGCGACTTCTGGTTTTTTTATAACTTCCTGTATCCTGCTGAACCAGTTTTTCTTTTGAGTATTTCCCTCAACTACTTGTACGTCAATGACTTTGTTTTCTTCTTCCATATATATGTATTATTTTGTTCACAACAAAATAACATACTCTTCTACACCATAGATATTGGCGATACTAAAAAACTCTGGTCTCGTTGTTTTTCAAACTTATGAACTCAATATTGCGATCTGTGAGAACGTTTTTAAACATATTATGTACCAAGTTCATTCCCTCTTCATTTAGTACGTAATCGTGTACCGGGAAGGCTTTATTTGGATTTACTTCGATAGCGTATCGTAGTGCATCTGCCGACGAGCACCAAGGACCACTTACAGGAAGCGCAAGAACAGGGACTGTCTTCTCAGGATCAGTATAAGCATCTCCTGGGTAGAAAAGTTCCCCAGCAATAAAGTAGCCGGTGTTTTGTACTTGGCCAACTTCTTCAAATATCTCCACGTGTTTTCCGTCGTACGCTTCTATATGTAGCCCGGCCAGCTCGGCGCTCTCTTCCCCCTCTAGTACAACATGTTCTAGACCTACGTCCGAGAGAATTACCCCAACGGCACTATTAGTCACTATTGTCGCTTCGGGATTGTTTTTTACAATCTTTTCTAAAGATTCAGTATGTAAATGGTCGGCGTGTTCATGAGTAATCAATACGAGGTTTAGATCAGTGAGATTATCTTGTTCTCTACTGAATCGACCCGGGTCCGTTAGTAC
>DFPA01000054.1:1876-4743 GCA_002377025.1 Patescibacteria group bacterium UBA3527 | reverse complement strand
AGGAGTGACTTAACAAATAAGTATTTAATTATGCACGAAGATCAGCAATTTCTGGAAAATCTAGTCAAGGCATTGGTTGACCATCCGGATGATGTAAAAATTGACCGTACCGTCGATGAAATGGGTGTGCTACTTACTCTTGACGTAAACGCAGAGGATATGGGTAAGATTATTGGGCGCAGTGGTAACACCGCAAAAGCTATTCGCACGCTACTTCGAGTAGTAGGCATGAAAAACGATGCTCGTGTGAATCTTAAAATCAACGAGCCAGAAGGTGGTCGACCGGCGCCAGACAGTGCATCAGCATCAGATGCAACATCTGAAGCGGTTGCAGAGTCAGCAGCAGAGGAGGTGGCAACTGAATCTACTCCAGTAAACCTAGATCAAGCTATTGACGACCTAAAAATATAAAAATTGGCGAATATTTTTCCGGTTGCATTCAGTTTGCAGTTCTAGGAAACAAGATAAAACCAAAACCTTTCGGCTAGCCGAAAGGTTTTGGTTTAAGGGTCTGGGTGATAATATGTGGTTTATGAGTGAAGATAATTTTTTCTTGAGTGAGATGAGGGGTGGTAGCGTGGACGGAAGTGGAGAGAATCACATGGGTAAATTGTGGATGAAGTTGCGGTCTCAGTGATCGATGGTACTGAAACAACTCAGTATCCGTGGTAAATTTAGAAATACGTGCTAATTTAGCAGTATGAATCCCGTTAAACACCGCAAACACGAAAGCATATGACAAAGAAACAAGGTCAACAATTAGAAGAATTAAATACTAAGAATGCGATTCTGGTCGCGTTCTGTGTCTAACGGGATGAATTTTCATATAGTTACTATTTTTCCTGAAGTTTGTCGTGTGTATACAGATACGGGAATTTTAGGGCGTGCACAGAAGACTAATAAAGGAAAGGGAGCGAAGGTTAGAGGGAGGAAAATGACCGTGAACTACTATGACCCGCGTGATTTTGCCATCGGGAAGCATAAAAAGGTGGATGATAAGCCGTATGGCGGTGGTCCGGGGATGGTAATGAGTGCCGAGCCAATCTTAAAAGCGTGGAAGAAAGCAGTCGGGAGAAAAGATCAAAAGAAGGTGAAAACTTTGATAATGTCTCCCCGCGGCAAACAGTTTGACCAAAAAATGGCTAAAAATCTTTCTAAGCGCTATGAACATATTGTATTGATAAGTGGACGCTATGAGGGGATCGATACAAGGGTAAAGAAAGCTTTGCGAGCTGAGGAAGTAAGTGTGGGCGACTACGTACTAAGCGGTGGCGAATTACCGGCTCTCACAGTGGTAGACGCAGTAGCGCGCGAAATTCCGGGGGTATTGGGAGAACAAGATTCTTTGGAGGATAGACGAGTAACTTCCGGTGAAGTATATACCAGACCGGAAGTTATTACTTATAAAAAAAAGCAATACAAAGTACCTAAAGTTTTACTTCAGGGCAATCATAAAGAGATAGAAAAGTACCGGAGCAAGAAATAAAAAATTGGTGAGATATCTCACCAATTCCTTCGGTTAACCGAAGGAATTGAAAAGAAGTGGATACACCTACACACTCTGTTTTTGTCCAGCACTTTTGTCCAGCACCGAGTGCTGGACAAAAAGGGTATGTGAAGCTGTGTGTTTATGGTCGAAATTTCGTTCGCAATTGCGAACGAAATTTCGACCAAATAGTTTAACGGGTTGCAAATATGGGAGACGTCTTGTATACTGTCGGCCACTAAACAACTATTCGAGTGAGTCGCGGGTGCAAGGTTGGATTGGTTAGAGGAGAGTGATTTTGTCACTATCAATCACAACGTGATGCAAATTTATAAGAGTCTTTAGGGGTGGGGGAATTTTAGCCGCGAGTGCGGTGTTTTGCCTGTACCTAGTAATTTTAGTAAATGATGAGTAGCAAGAACGATACAAAAACCGTTGGCCAGTTGCCTGAGAAAGTATTTTCTCATGTACCAACTCCCAAAATCGAATTACCGAACCTTATTGAACCACAGCTGAAAAGCTTTGATTGGTTTGTAGAGGAGGGAATCAAGGAGGTGTTCAAAGAGTTTTCTCCAATTCAAGACTATTCAGAGAAAAAATTTGAACTAGTATTTAAAAAGTACGAACTGGGAGCACCGAAGTGTACCCCGGAGTATGCTAAGGCAAATAAACTCACCTACGATGCTCCTCTACATGCAACTGTCGTGTTGAAGAATCTTACTTTCGAATCGGAAAAGGATCAGGAGATTTTTATGGCTGATATGCCGATTATGACCGAACACGGTACATTTATCATCAATGGTGTTGAACGTGTAATTGTTCCGCAGCTAGCTAGGAGTTACGGTATCTTTTACACCACCAACGAAATCAAAGGCCGAACTTTCTTTGGGGCTAAAATTATCCCGGGAAGAGGAGCGTGGGTAGAGATAGAATCGGAAGCCGACGGACTCATCTATGTAAAGATCGACCGTAAAAAGAAGTTTCCGGTTACTTCGTTGCTACGAGTGTTTGGATTGGAAACCGAGGAGGAAATGGTAAAGCTCTTTAAGGATGTAGAGCGCGGCGAAGAGTATATCAAAGCTACTCTTGCCAAAGACCCAGCTAAAACTACCGACGATTCTTATATTGAAATCTATAAGCGTTTGCGTGACGGAGACCTGGCTACCATTGATAGCGCTAAGGAGTTTGTTGATTCCATTTTCAGTGAGCAGCGCTACGACTTGTCAGAAATTGGTCGACATCACTTCAATGAACGCAATGGTTTACCAACCGACAAGAAAGCAACAGACAATCGCACTGTTTCTCTAGATGACCTGAAAATCGTACTATCGGGTATTATCGAAAAGAACCACACTCCGGGGGCGTTGCCAGATGACATAGA
>DFPA01000054.1:0-1472 GCA_002377025.1 Patescibacteria group bacterium UBA3527 | reverse complement strand
CAGGACCGAATGAGTACCATTGAGGCTGAGACTTCTCTCCCGATGCAAATTATTAACCCTCGCCCGCTTCAAGCCGCTATCAAGGAATTCTTTACTACCAACCAGCTATCGCAGTTTGCTTCACAGCAAAACATACTTGGTGAATTAGAGCATTTGCGTACCATGTCAGCGCTTGGTCCGGGTGGTTTGACACGTGAGCGAGCGGGCTTTGAAGTGCGCGACGTACACACCAGCCACTACGGAAGACTGTGTCCCATTCATACTCCGGAAGGACCAAATATCGGTTTGATTCTTCGTCTTTCTATGTATTCCAAAGTGAACCGTTTTGGAATTATTGAGACCCCATATGCCAAGGTGAAGAACGGTACCGTCACCGGTGAGGTAGTGTACCTAAATGCTCACGAAGAAGAACAATATACCATTACTCACGCCGGTGTTAATGTAGATGATAAGGGAAATATTAAGGATGCAGTAGTAGAAGCCCGTCGTAACGGAGAGCCTCGTAGTGTATCTAAGAAAGAGGTTGAGTTTATTGACGTAGCAACCAATCAACCGTTCTCAATTGCTACTTCAATGATTCCATTCCTCAATCATGACGATGCCAACCGTACTTTGATGGGTTCAAACATGCAAAAGCAAGCAACTCCGTGCGTTATTCCGGAGGCACCGATTGTAGCGACCGGTATTGAAAAAATGGCTGCGCTAGACACCGGAAGAGTAGTAGTTGCAAAGGAAGCCGGAGAAGTGATTGAGTGTGACGCAACCCAAATAGTAGTGAAGAACAAGAACGGCAAGAAAGACGAGTATCCACTTTCCATTATTGAAAAAACAAATGATTTCTCAGCCTTCTATCATCGCCCGGCTGTAACAGTAGGTGATAAGGTAAAGCGCGGGGATCTTTTGGCCGATACCACTTCCACTGACAATGGTCAGATTGCTGTCGGACAGAATGCTCTGGTGGCTTTCATGAGCTGGAGTGGTGCGAACTATGAGGACGCGATTATTATTTCTGAGAGGTTGGTAAAAGACAGTAAATTCACCTCCATTCACATTGAAGAATTTGATGTTGCGGTACGAGATACTAAGCTCGGACCTGAAGTGACTACGCCGGACATTCCAAATGTGTCAGAGATGAAACTGCGTAACTTGGACGAAAACGGAGTTATTCGTGTTGGTGCCGAAGTGCGCTCGGGAGATATTTTGGTAGGTAAAGTCACACCTAAGGGTGAGACTCAACTTACACCAGAAGAGAGACTCCTACGTTCGATTTTTGGTGAAAAGGCTAAAGACGTAAAAGATACATCACTACGTTTAGAAGTTGGTAAGAAGGGAAGAGTTATTGGTGTAAAAATCTTCTCACGTGAAAATGGTGACAATCTGGAAAGTGGTGTTATCAAGCGTATTCACATCACTGTCGCACAAATGCGTAACGTAGCGGTTGGTGACAAGCTGGCTGGACGACATGGTAACAA
>DFPA01000010.1 GCA_002377025.1 Patescibacteria group bacterium UBA3527 | reverse complement strand
TGCAGAAATATTCAGGAGCGACTAAGTAACCCCCCTTTAGCCACTGAACCTGCGATATTCTCCGGGGGATTTTCGCCTATTGCATAGAGCCCCCCAATTTCTTGAAACCCAAATTTCAGCGAGTCGGTTAACCGTAATGCATGTCTATCCAGCTCATGATCAGCATATTTCGCAGAGTTTAAATCGTCACCGAAAAGAAGCTTAGCACCCCTCTTAGGCCTTGTAGACGTCGACAAGTAGGCGTAATCCACTTGAATGTTAGCGAAGCCTAGCTTGACCATCATCGTCAAATAATCAAATTTAGCCGTACTACTAAAATGCAGAACCTTCATTGACTCAAAGATCCTACAGAATGCTCTAACCGAGAATCACCATTAGATGCGCTCAATGCCACACTAAATAGCCGTCCATCGTCTCCACCACTTTGAATCGAGTGATATAACTTCCATCACATCTATAGTCGATTTATTTGAAGATGGACATTGTTATTTTCATTTAAGTATGTAACCAAACAGATAAATAGCCTCACCAAAACTCACCATGATTATCATGGTCTCCAAATTTTTCCTTGCTGAAGGTGAAGGTGATCACCAAAGCATTCTGATTGGAAGTTGTAGGCGGCTTAAAACCCTCAAAGTCTAAATACGCAGTCCCAGGGAATTTCTTCGGTTCCCCAGATTTACCATTTAATTCTAACTTGATCTCGGTTTTATGCATTTCCGTCTTATCTCTAAACTCTTGGTGAACAGACCATTGAGAAGAACGCGAAAATTCACATAATTCCACTCTTAATTCACCGATTTTTTTATTTATTTTGGTTTGAGATTCTGACTCAAGCTCAAATTCCTCAAGCATATCGAGTGTCCAGTCAACAAACTGCTGAGTAAACGCCCCAGACAGTTTCAGTGGTCCAACACCCTTCTCTATCCTCAAGACAACCCAACACAAACTGTCTTTTTCGCGAAAGAAAGCTGTTTGCCCAAGACTTGCGGAGATTCTGCAATGAGTGAATGCAAGTGTTTGCGCAGGTTTAATTGGTAAACCGATTCGCCCTAAATGCTCAAGAGCAGCTCTTTGAATCCGAAGCGCAAACAGTTCGTTTAACCGTCCTAAGTACAAATCATTCAATCTTCTTTCGATGAATGTCCTGTCGATTGTCATTATTTCTTTGGGGTCCCATTTCAATTTGTAGAATCGCCCCTCGTGACGGATCAATAGTCCGTCTTCAGCGGACAAATTTATCTGCCTTGCTGTCTCCCAGAACATTCCTGATTTATCTTGCTGTGGAATTTCTACTGCGGTACCCTCAACAAACAATATTTGATTATTGTTTAGCTTGTGGTGTATCACGTCGCAGGTCTGCGATATAAGCAACGCACAACGGAATTCACCCTGTGGAGAAGCATGCTTAAACACTTGTCTGGCAACTCTTCTGTTGCGCCTTAAACGTAGTCTAGAGGCAGCATTCGTAAGAACAGTCTTGGGATATCCTGAAGTTAATTGGTTAGCATCAGCATTGCTCCCAATTTCCACACCATTTATTTTGAAGACGTCACCGAAGCGAACTTGAACTGGTCTTCCCAAGGATCGCAGATGTTCCTGACTCGCAGGCTTATTCAACGAAATTCTCGAAAAAACATTACTGAGCATGTTTGACGGACCAAGGTGACCAACAAGAGAAGACTCAATACTGTTCGGTAGCTTTTTAGACGCTTCAAAGGTTGTCTTATCCGCCTCAAGCCTACTTGTAAAGTATTGCCCGGCCAACCAGTTCAAGTACGCAGACAGACTCTCCCTCTCACCCTGCAACTGTCCGACATTTATTGCTGCAAGATCCATGATTTCTAATTTCTGAATTGTTCTTTGAACATCAGAGAACGCCTTCTCTAAAGATTGGCGATACCTTGCATGAAAATGGGAGTACTCAACCAGCACTTGTCTTTCTTCATGAAAAGATTTGAGCGCGGAAACAGGGCACTTTCCCTGCTTTGCGCTCTTCTGAGCAAAACGAAACATGGACTCTGAAACGTTGATTTGCTCACGAAACCGGGATGCTCGATTTGTGCTCGCCACGTCTACCGTAGAAATTAATAAAAAATATGGTGTTAGCGGTGGATCCTCTTTCCATGCATCCAGAAATAAACTACCAAAAAACTCTATTGTGGGAATAACTACCTCCTCACCCTCAGCCGGAGCACCGAGGAAGTGATCAATTACCACCAAATTGACTTTCTTAATATATTCAAGTGCAACTGGATCATTAGGAAGACAGCCAAACGACTTCACTTCATAACCTAACTCCTTAAGTGCTTCCATTATCGCTTGAAGAGGTGCGATTTCCCCCTGAACCTTAACTTCAAGTTCATGAAATGCTCTCTTACCTAAATCTGCTCCAAGTGGAGAGCTCTCGCGAATCTTCCAAAATCGACTAACAGACTCTTGATTTGCAAAGAAGTCATCTAAAAAGCCTTGCGAGTCGACCGGTGCTTGGGTTGGGAATTCATTAACAAACCATTCCCTTACGTCATCATTCTCCAATAATATTTTTTGCAAACTATCAGAATAAGTTTGCAATTCTCGGGCACCCGGAAGAAGGAGTGCATCATCAATCACTACTGCTGTGAGTTTATTCATCTTTAGGAAAAATCAATCTCAAATGTTCTGAACTGACCATCCTGATCAGCGGGTGCTAACCGAAGTTTCATACCTGATTCTTCGCTAAGTCTATTGGCAATATACAAACCCATTCCTCGACCTAACCCGTTAGGTTTCATCGTAAAAAGAGGTGTAAAGATCTTAGACTTTATTGAAGGCGAAATGCCCATACCGTTATCAGAAAATAATATCCTACGCTCATGTACTAGCAGCTCAACCGAAATTTTAGCTTCAAAATCCTGAATATTTAGTTCTTCAGATAGAAAGGCACGATGATGATCCAACCAGTACACCGAGTTTGTGATTAGATTCTCAAAGATATGATATAGAAAGCCCTCAACCAGCATCGCCTCAAATCCTGAGCTTTCCTTACTCGCAATAAACTCCACTTTTATTTTATGGCGAGAAAACTGACTGTTGTGTGTCTCTAAAATGTTCTCAATAACATGTCTTACATTCACATTGCTCTTGGTCTGTCTACCAGGTGTACTCACTGGATCAAGAATACGTAGACGTTTTTCGAGACTCTTGAGTTGATGAAAAAGACTTTCGATTGCGGGTGAATTGGACTGGGCTCGAATACTAATTATATTGTCCAAGGTGACCTTTGCTGTTCGAGTCATCTCATGTACAACAAACTCAAGCATTAGACCAACAGAGGCTAGATGTAAATAAACATCGTGCTGCTCCTCAGATTTTTTGAGCGCGGTTTTCGCCTTCGCCCATGCTGCTTCCACCTCATCACAGTATTGTTTAATCTGCATGATTTCATGCTGCTTGTCCGCTGGAACAGTTTGCGCAAGCGCATTCAATGTCTTGCGAGCATCTTTTGTTTTCTGCTTGACAGTCTTATCGACCTCACTAAATTCTGTTTGTGCGATCTTTACCGTTCGTTCTTCATATTTTTTGACAAGCCCACCCAGCTCGCCCCAAATAACATACTGAAGACATCGAACTAGCGCACGCTTCTCAGGAGTATCGCGAAGACCTTGCCTATTGGTCTGATCTTGCAAACATCGATTGTTATGTGACGTAATATCTACGTAACCGACGATTTGAGATCTATTTAGCTTGTAAGCGCGCCCAGAAAGAGCTTTCTTATCCAATTCCAACCAATCATCATCTGGCGTGGCATAAGGGTAAACTCTGTAACCATCTCTGTACAACAGCAATCCGCCAGCCCATCGATCCATCCAATCCTTAAACTCTGGATACTCTGCCTTATCACCCTCTAATTTGTACCTTTGCCTATTAAACCAATAACCTGTCGCTTTAAATGGACCAAGTGATCTGATTCCCACAAAACGCTCTGAACCACCTGCAGCGCCAGCATTTCTCAATTTAGCGCCGCCATCAGCCAATCGACTTGTTAACTCTTCAAGTCCAAGAGAAACCGTTTCGCGATGCACTGGCTCTCCAGGTATTGCCAGATGCTCAGGAGGACGAAATTCAACCGAACCTTCCAGTCTTATTTCCGGAAAGCCTTCTTCGCCATCATTTGAAACTCCATCTTTATACTGTAGTTCGACCTCAAAGTAACCGTGTCGTTGATCTAGATAAGTTCGATCAAAACTAACATAGTTCTTGATCTCTCGGTCATTATAAAAAATCTCTACACCAAGCCTCTTAGCCAACCTATCCATAGGATTCTTTAGCTTAGCTATATCCCTCTGAGCAATCAGTGTTAGCTTCTCAAGACTCCAATCTTCGATTAAATTCGAAATAGTTAATACTGTTCCGGAAATATCTGAACTAATTTTTTTTTGCCCCTCAACCGGCTGAGCAATAAAATCATCGATTTTACTCTCTAAATCGCCTTCTAATTTTGACCAGTCCAAATAAAGGTTTGACCAGTTTGAGTCACCACTCCTTGAAGAAGTAACCTGTAATCGTTTTCCAAGTCTCATAGTGGATAGTCGACCAATACCCTTTTCCCCAAGGATAATATGACCATCAGAAGCATTAATTTTTTCTTTTAACCGATTAGAAGTACCAATTGTTAAAAACTTCAACTCAAGATCTTCGAGAGACATTCCATGTCCAGAATCTTCGATTTGGATATATGAATAATTACAATAAAAATCATCAAGATAAACTAAAGCTTCATTTTTCATTTTTCCATCTATTTCATCCCAGAACTTATCGACTAATTTTCTCTCTGCCTGAGGACTGAAATATTTGTCACCTAATCTAGATTTTAACTTTTTCGCATCAACCGAAGAGCCACCATGTTTAATAAAATATTTAGCTGAATCAAAACCAGATCTTGTTATAGCAATATTAACTTTAATTATTACGTTCTTACTCCGTGCATCTTTAGCATTTTTGATAAGTTCATATAATGCAATTGCATCAGATGAAATCAATTCACCTCCAAGCTCTAACAGAACACGAGCATTAACGTTAAATGTCATATCAATCCTGAATATTTATATACTCTCAGCAAGTTAAGGACAAGCAAATTAACTAATCCTAAATCAAGCTTAGTGAGTTTTACGAATAGTTACAATTGGCAAACCAAACACCCCTGATCGTCATCATCATCAGGCTCCTCGGTTGTTTCAGCATCAGCGAAAATTTCCAATAACGTTGTATTTTCTTTTCGAGCCTTGATTCTTTCAATGCGAATGATGTGCTCACGCTTAATCTGTTCAACGCGCTCAGGCTGCTCCATCTCAACTAGACTTTCGCCTTGACTCCAAGTAAAAAAGTTACCAGTTTTCTCATAGGGCCTTTCGTATTCCTTGGCCTTGTCATACAACTCAGGGTAGGTCTCTTTCAATCGAACCCATTCAATTTTTTGTTGATAGAAACAAAAATAACAGCCTGAACGTGTTCTGCCCCACTTTGTGTATGGAGGCATACCGACACCCGACTCACGCAGAATTGCCTCAATATCCCTAAGCACGAGCCCGTCTTCTTTAAATGGATAAACCGCCTTGATATTGGATTTGTGGCTAATGTAACCGCTTCTATTTTCTTCCGCCCTCAGACCTACATAGTTGATAACTTCATCGTTTCCGCAATGCTGCTCAAAGGGCTTTAGCTTCAAAGCTCTAGTACACCATCTCCGATGATTGGAGGGGATCATCCCTCCATACATTTCATACCAATGATCAAAACCTACATCGGCATTAAGACGAATAACTTCCTTACCAAGATAGCTTGAGATTCTCTCCAAATACTCGTAAGTCTCGGGAAGTTCTTTATTTGTATCGCTGAAGATGTACTCCATTTCAGGTACCCGGTCTCGCATGTAAATGGCCAATGCGGCACTGTCCTTTCCGCCGGAGAGACTCAAAATATGCCTAACTTTCTTTGTTTCAGCCATTGCTTACCTCTTGGGATTTCAATGTTTTATTCAACTGAATTTGCAACAACGCTTGGGCAAGCGCAGCCTCTGCCAACTCAGTATTGACGCCTGAGGATTCATTAATCAACTTCATCACATTTTTCGCTATCGCATCAGATGCATCAGTACATGCAGCAAAAATTTGCGACTCATCGCCACCAGGCATCGTTAATGTTAAGCCCACGAATCTTTCGGCAGCTTTCGGTGCGATACCACGCTTCATTACCAGTTGCATCCATCGACGATAGCGTCCACAAAGCTCTGTCAATTCTTCTTGAAACTTAGCTAACGTATCGTCATGCCAAGAATCCAACGGACGATGGGCTATCAAGCTCGCTACCGAGTTCAACCATTTCTCATCAGTCAACACTACATCTGTACAACGCAGAATGAAACTTCTGAGATCAGCGTCAGCAAGTGTTGATGCCTCTCGACTACATTCTTTCTGCAATTGAGCACGAATCCGTTGCAATGGACCAGTAATACCAAATCCTTTGCTGAGTTCGCTGGCCACCTCATCTTGCAAACGTCTGTGTGCCATACCAAGATCTGTAAGTGCATCAACGAGCCATTCTTTGAAAGCCATCTTAGACTTTGAGTCCTTGTGCGCCCGCGGAAGGGTATCTGTCAACAATGCAATCGGATCTACAGCCTTACTCAGAATTGTTTTCACAATCGCAGCATCCTTGCCAATTCGCAAAGTGGACTTCGAGAAATCAGGCAATCCAATGAACCAACGATACAAAGCTCGGGTCATCTCCAAGAAAGATGGCTCAGCCGGTACTTGACAACCAATTGCAGAGAAAACTTCCTGATAATCGGAAATGAGCCTCTTACTCTCGTCCTCACCCGCCAACTCTCGAAGCTCGAACGTATGAGGATTTTTGTACATACGCATCAGATGCTCTGGGGTCAGTTCCAACACCAGGGAGCCGCGCTCGAAGATTGCGCATCTTTTTCTATTGATGATCAGATAAAGCGCAGCCCAAATACCCGCAGGTCCATTGCGTACACCAAACGGTGGTGCCGCTAGGGATGTGAGCAACTCAAGGAAACTAACAGGTTGCGGTCGTTTAAGCAGGGCAGAAATCTCGTCCCAAACCGCAGATAGATTGTTGGAACTGTCCAGTTTAGGTGGATTGACTAACATCCATGCTGAGCCCGACTCACACCAAATTCCCGTTTGCTTAAGCAGTGACGAGTGAATCAAGCGTTCCGGTGGGTATTCATGCTCTTCGCAGAGCCTTTTCGTTTTCTCCTCGGCGAGCAAAAATTCAAATAAGCGTTGACGTGCGAGAACAATGGCTGATGCAGGTCGATCCTTGTTGATCAACTCGTTAACAATCATCGGCGCTTTACGGTAAACACGATCAAACAACCAAGAGGCGATCTGGCTTGGATTCATCCTGGAACTATTTTCGATTTTAGACCCACGATGCCAATAGAATGGGCCTTCTTTAATTCCAGCAGGAATTAACTCAGACAAAACCAAAACCTCTACATCCTCACTCGCTCTATTGACCCGAGAACTGACATATCGAGTGGTCCACGGATCCAGACTCTTGGCTTTAATCTCAACCAAAATTGAAGACCAAATTGCATACTCAGACAGAGCAGCCCGACCCTCCGCAGTTAGCTTCAAATAACTATGCACCACGAGAGATTCTTCTTCTGATGAAAAGCGTGACTCGCATTCCTGGGCTTGGGTAGTGTCAGCCGAAATCAAGATCAGCTTTATCCATGCATCTGGTCGCGCCGTGTCGTCCCGAAGTGAGGGAATTTGTGGCCAATTGTCCAAGGTACCAACCAAAGTTGATATGGTGCGAATTGTTCCGGTTTGATCATAATGACGACTCGCAACAATTAGCTTTTGCGCAAGAGCAATTGTGATGCCTTTGACAGCCCAATCATTCTCATGTGATCGAGCGGCCTTTTCATACAAAGCCTCAACATTCACAGCCCCTGAAACTGCGAATGCATATTCAGCAGAGCTATATCGCTTAATCAGGATTCCTAGTTCAGTAAACTTGGCTAACTGAGCCTCGACCAGATCAATGTTCGACTCGCCCAAAGCCCAGCCTAATGTGGCGGAGTCCGCCTTTAAACCAAGACTTGATTTGACCAACTCAAAAACAGCAATTACTTTGAGCAACGAACAACCAAAACTCTCACCAGTGTGTTGCTCAATCATCTCTTTCGCGAAAGTCCATCTCCGCTCAGTATCTAACTCCCTGAATCGAAGTGCGTTTCCCTGAATCAAATAATCATAGAGATCCTGGATCCGGTACCAAGACTTCGCAGAGATATCAGTACGCTCCGCAAAATCACGCACAGCAAACAATTCGCCACCATACAAAAATGCATGGAATGAACGTTCGCTTTGTCCATATCTCTTGCAAATAGTGGCGGCAGCTGCAAGCGACATCGGATGCAAGGGAAAAAGCGATTCGGCGTTGTCAAACAACAGTTTCTCAACCGAAGTTGGCGCTCTCAAAATATTTTGTTTTACGGCTCGCGCATACTCCTTACGAGCAGCAGTGATAATTTGCCTTTCTTGACTCAGATCACCTGCACTGAAAGCCTGACTCGCAAACTGAGCGTATCGCTCAACCGGCTCATCAAATGCAATTTCTTCAAATCGTGCAGCCACCTTATGCCACTCATCTCCTAGCGAACGGCCGACTCCAGCCGCATAACTTGAGAAATGCTGATGCAACATGGCTACCACAGCGATGCTGTTGTCTTCTACACGACATGCACACTCCGCAACCTGTTGGAGTGCGATCAAATCGCCATGTTCTGGATACAGTGCGGCGTACTCGACGAACTTACCAACTTCGTCGATTAAAAGAATTACTCCTTCATACCCTCCAGATCGCGCTGCAGCTGACAAATCCAATGCCATGTCGCCAACAGCGGAATTAAAGGGAACGCCTTCATAAGTACCGGCAATCAGATCCAATTTTTTTCGAATCTTCAGTACAGATTTACCTCGTCCGAATCCCTCAACTACCTTAGCAATCGAAGCAGCAAAAGCGGTTCCAAATGAAACTCTCGACCCTACAACCGCCAAAGGAAGCCTTTTGCAGTTCGCATAACCTTTAGCTACTTTGGGTGCTATCGAGCTTACTGTCTTTGCTGCCAACGGGAAATTTGATTTTCCCGCTAACAGTTGGGCAAGCAATGCAGCAAATGCCGACTTCCCGCTTCCGTAAGGCCCCACAACTTTCCATGCTCGTTGGGTCTGCCCCGATGACAAACCGCTACTTATAATCTGTAGGGCTGAAATGCTGTTCGGAGTAACAACATAGTTTTTTAAAGCAATCGGCTCCAGAAGGTCTCGATCGAGTGAAATAGATCTGGTGTGCAAGCTGGACAGGGGGATCTGGTCAATTATTCTTTTATGCATAATCATGTCTCTCCACACCGCTCCAAATCTGATACTGCGAAGTCAAACTCCCAGGCCTTAACACCAAACTTTGAGTGTCTGCTGTATCAACAAACGTCAACTCATCCTTTAATAACTCATCAACACATACTTGAATCAAATCTCTTAGCCTGTACTCATCCAGACGAAAAACTAGGCCAGGACTGAAACTACCTTTCAAAACATCCTTGAAATCTACAGTCCAGCCGCCATTGCTGACATCTCCAATGTAATCGATCAAGGCGATCGCAAATACCCGCGGGCTCAATCCAATTGGCAACGAAAGGTCTGTGTTAAAAATTGTGCGACCATCATCCGTTTTTGATGCTTTAAGAAAACCTAGGTCTTGCAGCGGACACCAAGAGGTATCGTCCCCATTTCTGACGGTGGCAAGATAGCTATTAATGAATATTGAAGTGTGCTGCTCCAGGGTACTAGTAGCCAAGGTTTTGGTTCCCGTCGAACCCCTTTGATTTAACGTGGAAATTAATCTCTCCCTCTCAAAACGAGCCAGTTTGGATTCACCAAAAACCAAGTTCCAAGCACCCAAATTTGCCTTCGAACTTATTGCCCAATGAATGAGCCAAAGCGATTCCAAAGACTCAAGGTGTGGATCCCAGCCATCGGTGCTGAGCAACAATTGTCCGAGTGGCCCAGACTGATGACCACCGTCTCCATTGGCTTTAATTACTCCTGTCGATTCTGCCCAAAACTGCAAAGACTTCACCATATTTCGACCAATTCCAAGTGTTTGAATTGCCAGATCATCATTTCTCAGGATTGAAGAATCGTTTTGAATTGCTCGATGGATTTTAGTAAGCCAACCGAACCTGCACACAAAGGACTCATGTCCTGAATATCGCTCACTGGACGTCTTGATCATTTTTTCTTTCCTGGCTTGCTTGTTGCAGAAGATCTCTCTTCCAAAGTCTCTTCTTGAGTGTTGACTCGCTCTAGCACAATGCATCTAGAATTCGCGTCAAAATAAATATTAACGGTATCACCCTCACTAAGCCCCGCATTGCGCAGGAGCATCTCCGAAAGCGAAACTCGACCTAATTTTTGTATTTTTTTAGTATCAAACAATACTTTCATAAGTATTCCGACGTTTCTTATTCAGAGGGATTATAAGTACATTAACATACTAAATTTTTTTGTCTAATTTATTTGAACCGACATATATAGGTCACGTTCGCTTGTTCGTCAGTACCACCGCAACTGCGAGGAGACTTGTCATCTGTTTCTGATGTAAACACTAGTGATCAACCACGGTAAATCACCGTGCGACCAAACAAAGAAAGAGTAAAAAATAGTTGGAAAGACTTATGTCGCTTCTTGTCGCCATTTAACCTTGCGACACCACTTAGATTTGCTTTAAAAATCTACGGATGGAGTTAGCATCAAACTTTGCATTCGAGTCTTTTTCGTAGACGTGTTTGTAGCAATTTGCTTGGACACCATCAGGAGCAAAAGCACTGTTCAAAGGAGGTTCCATATTGATCCCTTTGCACTCGGCGATGATCTCCAAAGCTGAAGAAATAGTGCTCGCTGTTGGCTGCATCACATCTGCCAAAACAGGGGAACGAAAACCACCTTCTCCAGTTTCACGACACTCAATTTCAATCCAAAACAAAGCTCTCTGATCGAGGATCAATCTGACAACTAACGCACAACGATAAATGCAGCCTTGCCGGCTATTTCTATCGTATTTAACCAAACGCCATCCGCGGCGAGGTCGATATTTTGACATCACATCAGTTTTCTCCTGGAAGCTCCAGCAAGCTAAACCATCACGAATAATTTCATAGCGACTATCAGCACAGGGCAACACGTTAAAGCTTGAAATTATTCCGTCACGCTTTAGTTGTGAAAAAACCTCCAGAATGCTTTTAAATCTTTTTTCTGGCGTGCGAATCCTATGCTCGGCCAAGCCTTTGCCAACAGCATCATTTTGGTAAGTATCTTCACCTGTAGACATTCTGTCACTGTGTACAAGAGCTTCACCACGTGGAGGAGTTGAATATTTCTTACTACTTTGTTTTTCCAATTTTAATAATTTGGGTTTGTTTATCCAGTGAAATTCCGTATGGTTGAGGTGGGTTATCGGAGAGGTGACATCTGCATCGTGGGTTGCATCGAGCTCCGCACCTGAACGCTCAACTTCTCCGACAGGCGCTCCAGGATAAGGAGCCGGCTCGTCAACGGCCGTGGGATTCGAACTGTCAGTACCGCTATTTGCACGCTCATGACCAATTAAGGGTATGTAGTCGGCCTTGCAAAATGTTCGA
>DFPA01000001.1 GCA_002377025.1 Patescibacteria group bacterium UBA3527 | reverse complement strand
CCGTTTCTTACAGAAACTGTTTAGATACCATTACTAAACCTTGTCGAATTCTCCGAAGACTCGTTTGTATCGATGAATAGTATCTTGTGCCAGTTTTTTTGTAAGAACAAAATCACCTCCTTCGTGAGCTATCTTATTGCGCACTTTATGCGCCTCCCACGCATCATCAATTGTTGTAAACTGTGTTGGAGATGCACTTTTTAGTTTGTCTCCAATAGACGCACCGGCATAACCGGCTTCATCCAAAATTTTCTCCAAAATTATATCCGCTTCAATAATAGCCAGTTTCCAGTCATTCGGATTATTGCTACCTATATGCAGATCAATATCCGCCAAGCGATTGTTTTTGACACCTGTTCCGTACATTTCCGCATAAAGTTTCTCCTTCTCTTTTATCTCCTCAATTTGAGAAGCCGACAGCTCCCCAAAACGTATGGAAGCATAAATAAATCCAAACATGAGAAGTGCTGCCAAAACAAAAGAAAGTACCACAAACACGTCCCAGGCAATATTTACAAAATCAACCACGCTTTGAAAACTTTCGCCGGTAATACCTAAAGTATTAAAAAGCGCTTTAAAAATAGCTATGATATCTACACTATTCTCACTATAAACGATGTCGTTTTGGTCAGGCATACACTAGACCTACGCCTTGTCGTGCATTTTCTTCCCCAAATCAAACAAACGCACTTCACCAGCGTGTGGTGCTATATATTGTACCCCAACAGGGAGATTCTTTCCGTCTCGTTCAACAGTTGTTGCCGGAATAGAGATAGCCGGAACACCAGTTAAATTCACCGGAACAGTGAAAATATCCTGACGATACATGGAAAGAGGATCCTCTTTCTCGCCAAATTTGAAAGCCGGTGTGGGGGTAGTTGGTGTAGCAATGATATCAACATCATCAAAAACTTTGTCTAATTCGATTCGCATCATTTGGCGCACAGTTTCTGCCTTACCATAATAGGCATCGTAGTAACCGGAAGATAGCACATAGGTGCCAAGAAGAATTCTTCTCTTTACCTCTTCCCCAAAACCTTCTGCTCTAGTGTTCTCATAAACAGCCAGGAGATCTTCTCCGTCTACCGATAAACCATACCGAATACCATCATAGCGTGCTAAATTAGAGGACACTTCCGCCGGCATTACTATGTAATAAGCGGCTAAACCTTTAGCAAAAAGTGGTAAAGATACGTCCACTACTTCATGACCTGCTTCTCTTAATGTTTCCAAATGGTCTTCAAATGCTTCTAACACATCCTCATCAACCCCTTCCGACAGAAAGTCTCTCGGTACTCCTATTTTGTATTGCTCTTTTTTTTCTACTTTTGGATACGTGTCATCATCGATAGTCGTCATGTCGTATGAATCCTTACCGGCCATTGTGTTGTGTACTAGTTCAGCATCAGCAACAGAGTTGGTAAGTGGACCGGCCTGATCGAGCGAAGAACCCATAGCCATGAGTCCATAACGTGAAACTGCTCCATAGGTTGGCTTGAACCCTACCAATCCACAATAACTGGCTGGCTGGCGAATAGAACCGCCGGTGTCGGTACCGATAGCTACTGGCACAGAACCCATGGCAACGGCTGCAGCGGAACCGCCGGAAGAACCACCTGGCACTCGCGCAGTATCTATTGGATTTTTGGATGGACCGAAAGCAGAGTTTTCGGTCGAAGAACCCATGGCGAATTCGTCCATATTGGTACTACCAATAATAATCGCTCCCGCTGCCTTAAGCTTCTTAATAATAGTGGCGGAATAAGTGGCTGTATAGTTCTCAAGAATTTTTGACGAACCGGTAGCTTTTTTACCTTTAATTAAAACATTGTTCTTGATAGCTATCGGTATACCGGCAAGAGGGGCTGCTTCTCCTCCTTTAGTCTGTAGCTCCTTACTTGCAGAGTTGGCTTCCTCTACAGCCTCTTCATAGATATGAAGGTAAGCATGAATTTCTTCATTCTTTGCTTTAATATTATCAAATGAAGCCTGTATGACTTCTTCTGGCGTAGTTTCACCGCTCAGATATTTCTCTCTCAGTTCTTTGATGGTCATATTAATCTTCCGGATTAAGAATCTTCTTTACTTCCACATAATCGCCTTGTCGGCACGGTGCTTCACGCAGAAGATCTTCGGAATATTCACCTGGAGTGTTAGTTACTTCATCTGCGCGAAATACATTGTAAACCGCGCCTACTTCTTTTTCCTTATCAGAATCGGCCACTATTTCATTGATCTGACTGACATACTCTAAAACAGCATCAATTTCTCCATTGAATTTGTCTATCTGATCATCCGTCAGTTTGATACGGGACAATCGACCTAAATGCTTTATTTCCTCCTTAGTCATGGCCGCATAATAGCACTAACTTTCCGGATTAGCCATTTTAAGAAACTCGGCTTCATCAATAATTCGCACTCCCAATTCTCTTGCTTTTTCTTCCTTGCTACCTGCCTCACTTCCCACCAGCACAAAATCAGTTTGTCTAGACACAGTGGAGGACACTTTTGCACCATGACGTCGAGCAATGTCCTTGGCCTCATCTCTGCCCAAATTAGGTAGAGTACCGGTGAAGACAATCGTTTTACCACTGAGTGCCGATTCTTTTATTTTTTCACCTTCTACCACCTTTAATTGTCGCAAAAGTTTTTGCAAATCATTTGCATTTTTATCATTATGTAACCAGTCATGGAGAGATTCGGCCACTGTATCACCAATTCCATAAGTCGTAGCTATTTCTTCTTTACTGGCTTTTTTGAGCTCATCTAAACTGCCAAATTTATCTGCCAAAACCCGTGCTGTTTCTTCTCCTACCCCATCTATACCAAGTGCGACAAGTAGTCGGTTTAGTGTCACCTCTCTGGCAGCATTGATTGCCACTACTGCATTTTTGGCAGCTTGTTCCTTGAATTTTGGCAAAGTTAAAAAATCTCCCTCGGTAAGAGTAAAAAGGTCATAATGATGATTGATCAATCCCTGATCGAGTAATAAGTCGAGAATGCGCGGGCCGATACCGTCAATATTGAGTGCGCTTTTAGAAGCAAAGTGATAAAGTCGCTGACGATGTAGGTGATCACTGTCTAGAACTTTGCATTTATAAGCAGCCTCCCCCGGCACTCTAACGATAGACCCGTCGCCTCCGCATCCCTCAGCTACTTTCGGAAATTTATATGGTTTTGCATTGCCGGGTCTGAGCTCCATGATAACTGACAATATTTCAGGTATCACATCACCAGCCTTTTGAATAACAACGGTATCACCTACTCTTACATCGAGTTTTTTTATTTGGTCTTCATTATGAAGTGTGGCTCTTGAAACTGTCGAACCATCTATCAAAACCGGAGTAAGATGTGCTACCGGGGTAACAATACCTGTGCGTCCCACCTGAAGTTCTATACTCTCTACCACAGTAGTGGCTTCTACGGCCGGAAACTTATATGCCACGCCATACCGAGGAGATTTGGCTGTATGTCCCAATGCTTGTTGCAAAGCACGGCTGTTTACCTTTATTACCACTCCATCTACACCATAATCCAACTTTTCCCGCTTTTTATTCCATTCATTGTAATACTCTTGTACCTCTGTCACGCTGTCACACATGGCAAAATACGGATTAACTGAAAAACCAAGAGTATTCAATAGCTCAAGTTCTTCCTCTTGCGTAGCACACTCTACTCCAGATATTTTCTCAATATCGTAAATAAAGGTAGAAAGGTTTCTTCCTCTAGTTACCTCCGGATCAAGTTGCCGCAAACTACCGGCTGCCGCATTGCGGGGATTTGCAAACAAAGATTCCTTATTTCTCTCCCGTTCTTTATTGATTCTTGCAAACTCACTTTCAGAGAGCCATACTTCTCCGACCGCGATTAAATCTACTTTTTGGTTTAATTTCCGAGGCACATCTTTAATAGTGAGCACTGTATGTGTAACGTCTTCACCCGTTACACCATCGCCTCGCGTAGCTGCTTGTACCAGTTCACCTTGTTTATAACGAAGTATTACCTTCAGGCCATCTATTTTATGCTCAACAACAAAGTTTATGTTCGTCTCTCTTTTGTCTGTGTCCAAAAACCGGTATAGCTTATCTTCCCACTCTTCGAGCTCATTGCGATCAAACACATTGCCAAAAGACCACTGCCTCACCTCGTGTCGAACTTTTTGAAATATTTCACTGGCTCTGCCACCCACAACCGTAGCTTCTGAATCTTCAGTCTCGTCAGTGGAACCTTCTAATTCTCGCAATTCACGTACTAACGAATCATAGGCTTCATCAGATATTTCTGGAGCATCTTCATCGTGGTATTTAGTCCGATGATGACGAATGAGTTTTTCTAGCTTTTTGATTCGTTCAGTGTCCTTGGGCATATTATTCAGCTCACGATTCTTTCAAAATAGACACAATCATAACTATTTTGAAAATTCATCTAGAAGTCTATTGTAAGCTCCCTCTGTACGGTACGCAAATCACTCAAGTTGCTGCAGCCATTGTTGAAGCCCCGAGTAAAAATAACGGTGCAAATATTACCGGCATCACATTCTTTAGATTCCAACGCTTGACCTGTGAAGGTGTAGTTAATATCGGTATCTTCTGTAGCGGCGTCTATGAGATACATATCATACTGGGTGCAAACCTCTTGCGAATCAATGACCCAATCAACCTCACTTGAGTAACGGAAGATTTCCGGTGTTGAGTCACCGACTACGCTTTCTGTCACTGCTGTTACAGTCTCGCTGGTTTCCATACATTCAAAGTCAACCGTTGTGTCAATACTGCCACTAACCAAATCAAGTGCGAGACGACTAGCCTGAGTACACTCCACGCCGGCATTAGCGGCCATAAAAGCAAGTTCTGAGTCACGCGAAGTAGACGAAAGCTGCAACTGCTTCACGGTAATATCAAGCATAGAGACACCAACGGTAAGTACAACACCAATCACAATTATGGTAATGAGTAATGCGAATCCTTTTTGTTGGCTGTCTTTCATATTAATCAATATTGTAGATATCATTTAAGTAAGATTTCAAACGCACTTCCATTGGATCCCCTGTACCAGCTGCGTTCCACTTCACAACTACCTCAACACTGGCACTAGTAACACCTCCATCGGTAGTATCATCGAGATAAACAATACGAACATAAGGAGTTGACGTGCCATTACTGTTGTGGGTATATCGGGCTCTGTTATTGCCAGTATTTAGATAGAGTCGACAATTTTCTTCGTTATTACAACGTTCTACATTGGTGACATTCTCATCTTCAAAATCCAAACCGCATCCAGTTGCCTGGCGACAATCACTAATCGAGCTATCTGCGTACCAATCCCACGAATTGCCATTGCCGTTTATATGCTCCATAGCTTTATTGGCGCGCAAGAGAAACATTCCTTCCAAACCTTCTTGCGCCAACATGAAGGCGGTATTCTTTTCACGTACCACTCGCGCATTTTGAAGTGTATCGCCGGCAATCACCAACGGCACCAGAGTACCAATTAACAAAATACTGATGGCTACCAACACTTCAACTATTGAGAACCCTTTTTGTTGTTGGACAAATTTCATACTACACGTCGATTATTCTTTGAACTACAGTCGTCTGTACTGAAAAGCTCGACTCGATACCTTCGAAGTCACCAGCTTCACCTTCTATAAAAATAGTCACTGACGGTTGCACATCATCTCCTCTGGTGGAGCCTGTCACTATAAACTCTGCATTGGTAATCCGTACGTTGTCGGCAGTCAACGGCACCCAGCCATTCCCATCATCAAAACGCCTCAAAATAGCACCATAACTATCACCATTGTAGTCGGTATAGTAATCATCATCATAGAAATAATCGATACGTGGTGTCGCATTACCGGCAGTCAAGCTATCGCCAGCTTCTACAATCGACATAAAACGACCGCCATTGGAACAGTCCCTGGTTTCGGTGACTCCGGGCGTAGCAATTTCGTTGCTACGACAATAATAGTAGAAACCGGTGCGGATTTCTCGTGACATACTATCGAGAGCGAATGTAAGGTTGTTGGTGATGAGTTGAATATTTTGCGCTTTGGCGTTGGCGTCTACCATTGCAAGCACTACACCAGAAACAATTGTCACCACGGCGGAAAAAAGCGTTAAAGCTATAAGAAGTTCGATCAGTGAGAAACCTGCTTGCTTTTTGATTGTCCTCATCATACTAACTTTCATTGTAACCTACGTTTATCTGTCCGGTGGATGTAATATAAATACTGCGCATAAACGATGTATCATTAGTTGCTGCTATATCAATCCTGGCTGCCTTGGTTGTGTTGTTGCCAGTGGGACCACCTTCAGGTCTATATCGCAGGCCGGCATCAAAATTTGGTCTGCCAAAACTCACATCGAGCCAATCAACATCGCAGTTTGCTGTAGTGGTGACGTCTACACAAAGGTCAACAATCTCAAAACGACTATCCAATAAACGTAGCGGGTCTATTTCTTCTCCGCTATTGTATCGTGGTGGAGTAACACTGCCGTTATCTAAGAAAAAGACGTATTCTTGAGGATTGCTCATATTAAAATGCAATCCATACTCTTCACGAAAGTCCGCATTGTTTCCTCGCACACTGACGGCGTATACCTGAGTCTCACGGATATCAAGTGCTACCTCAAAGGCTTGGTTTTTGAGAAGAGTAGCACTGTTGAACGCTCCGTGTCGTAAGAGCATCATACCCACTACAAGGCCAATAATAGCCAAAGTAATCAACATTTCCACCAAAGTGAAGCCTCTTTGTCTCTTTGACTTAGTACAACAGGGTAAAAATGTTAATTTCATACAAATACACTAACCAAAAGGCCACTAAAATAAACGGGGCAAATGGTATTTCACTCTTCATTGTAAAATATCTGGTCGTTTTCGCTATTGCCCCCAGGGTATAGCGTCGATATAAGTAAACAACCCTCGGATACAACAGTAAAACTATTCCAATAAGTGCGCCTATCCAGAAGGAGATAATCACTAATGAAAAAGCCTGCGTCACATCAAGAAGTAGAGCTAAGGGAAAAACAAGCTTCACATCTCCCAAACCCATCCACCGACCCTTTGACACAAGCCAGAGCAAGCCAAGAATAGAAGTAGCGAGCAAGGCTGCGTAAAGGTGTGGCAAAATGATACTAAAAGCATCGTTTTGCCACACCTCATATCCAAGAAATACTGCCGCCAACAAAATAAGTAGCAAGACCATCTCATCCGGAATAATCATGTGCACTAAATCATAGACAAAAATAAGTACCGATACTGAAACAAAAGCCAGACTAAAGAATAGACCAAATATGCCGGTGGCTGTTAGATATACCCACACAAACATTATTCCCATACCAATTTCCATCAAGAAATCACGGACCGGAATACGAGCAGAACAATATCGACATCTTCCTTTTTGTACAATCCAAGAAAAAAAAGGGATCAGCTCACGCGGAGTCAAAGTCTCTCCACAAGAAAAACACCGTGAGCGACCGGAGAGCGACGCTCCAGTATGCATTCTGTACACCACTACATTTAAGAAACTGCCCATAATACCCCCCAAAACGGCAACAGTGACAACTTGATACCAAACTGGCATCGAGGTAAATGAATACACAACAGCTTCTATCATCTGGTAATTATAACCTACCAATAAGAACAAAAAGAAAAAACATGCGTTACGCATGTTTTTTCTCATCGTTAGTCAACTTAAACTAACAAGACACTGCTGAACCACCTTTAGATGAAGAGCTTTCTTGCGCTACACCTGTTGAGTCTACACAGTAATATGTGGAGCCATCAGTTAGGAGAATTTCTGCTGCCCATTCGTCATCATCGTCGTCACAATCTGCAGTACCACCCACAGCATCACCTGCCGCTGTTAGAGCAGCCGCTACGGTAGCATCTGCTGTACAACCTGTATCGTAGCTGTTTGGAGACTGATCATCGTAGAAAAGTTCCATCTGAGCACGCATGTTGTTCAAGCTGGCTTTTGCAGAAGCGTCGGCACCCTTGTCACGTGCTGTGTTAAGAGATGCTAGCACTACAGAAGCTAGAATACCGATAATTGCAATTACAACGAGAAGTTCAATAAGTGTGAAACCTCGCTTAAGCATTTTTCTGTGCATAAATTTTGTTTAGTTTATAATTTATATTTAGAGTCGAGTTTTCAGCTGATAAACTCGACAGGCCCACGTTGTACGGGGTCTGATTCAATTATACGTTTAGATAAGCTATTGAACGGGAGTGTAGCTGTGGAAAACTGAATTTAGTTTTGCCGAAACGCAACAAAGTTCGATTGTAAGTTGTTGGCAATTAGATGGTGTTGGTGAGATTATAGATAGGCATAAGCACAGATGCCAAAAGCACAGCCACACCGATTCCCAAGAACACAATCATAGCCGGCTCAATCATGCCAATCAAAGTATCTACACTGTTATTTACTTCACGACGGTAGAATACCGCCAAGGTTTCAAGGATTTCCGGCAAATTCCCGGTCTCTTCTCCCACTTTGGCCATTTGTGAGAGCACTCCGGGTATTTCTGAATATTCTGATATGGCATCGGCAAAAGAACGTCCGCCT
>DFPA01000006.1:786-3279 GCA_002377025.1 Patescibacteria group bacterium UBA3527 | reverse complement strand
TTTGTGGACTCACGGGGAATCGAACCCCGAACTTATCCATGCCATGGATATGTGTTACCGTTATACCATGAGCCCAATAATCTAGTGGTCGTCATTATATCTTAAAATACAGAAATATGAATGTACGAATCGAGGAAAGTTGGAAAGAGGTCTTGAGTGATGAATTTGAGAAAGAGTATTTTAAGGATTTGAGTGGTAAGGTACGTCAGGCCTATCTTGCCGGAGGTGTGTTTCCTCCCGCTGCTCTGCTTTTCAACGCTTTTGCACTCTGTCCATTTCCAAGTGTAAGAGTGGTAATACTGGGACAAGATCCATACCACGGCACCGGACAAGCACATGGACTCTCTTTCTCGGTACCTGATGGAGTAAAGACACCTCCTTCGCTTCAAAATATTTACAAAGAAATCAAGAATGACACCGGTAAAGATATTCCTCACTCCGGCAATCTTGAAAATTGGGCCAGACAAGGAGTGTTACTGCTAAATAGTTCGCTCACGGTAGCTAAAGGTAGGGCCGGTTCACATCAAGGCTGGGGTTGGGAGCAATTCACCGACGAAGTTATTCGAGTTATTTCAAGCAAAAAAGAAAATGTCGTTTTCTTACTCTGGGGACGCTTCGCGCAAGATAAAGCAAATCTTATAGATGAATCAAAACATTTGATACTCAAAGCTGCCCATCCCTCTCCCTTCTCGGCATACAACGGTTTTTTTGGTTGCAGGCACTTCAGTAAGACCAATAAATATCTTACGAGGCATAAATTGCAACCGATAGAGTGGTAAAATGGGAGCATGAATTTGTCACAAATCCAACAGCTACTTATAGCTTTCGTGACAGGAGTCTTACTATCTGTGATTGTGGGTGGATTGTATTTAAATTATCAGAATACTAGCCTGCAAAACTACGGGGAAGATTATGCGCAGTAGCTTTGGTGAAAGAGTATCCCTGTTGGCACTTAACATTCCCCCCGGAAGAGTCACCACTTACGGAGACTTAGCTCGTGCAGCCGGTGGTTCACCGATGACCGCGCGGAGTATCAGCGGTATTCTAGCGAAATACCCTAACCAAAAAGCTATCCCCTGGCATCGGATTGTTTACGCTGATGGGAAAGTATGGTTTGGAGACGAAGCGAGCCGCCGGAGGCGGCTCGCTCTCTACAAGCAAGAAGGTATTCGAGTAAACGAAAAAGATAAAATAGATAACTTTGAGGATGTGCGCGCGAACAGTATTGAGTTACAAGAACTGATATAGAGCACGTACGATACGTTCACTTGCTCTTAAATTGCGCGATGGAGAGCAAGTATTTATTGTAATCGTTTATATATTGTACCCGTCAAGGTCATAGCCGCCAATCCGAGCAGAAGAATATATACCGGTCTATCTGCCAAGAACGGGATGGAGTCGATGAACTTTTCAAAACTATAAAGCACAGACACAAGACCAAAAGTACTGAGACCAATCATTAAAAATGGGAAACGTTCGAACACGCTTTTACGATACATACCTAGGTCTTTCTCAACTCTGTCAGCTACTCTTTCGGCGTTGGAAACAATCCCTTGCTCAACTTTAGAAAATTTATCTTTCATAGAAACCAAATAAAAAGCTGTTTAATATGCTAATATTCTATCACTATGTCATTACCCACACGAGAAGAAGCTGAAAAACTACTCAAAGAACACGTACAGGATGAATATCAGCGTTATCATGCCCTTATGGTTGGTACAGCAATGGAGGGATACGCCAAGCTCTGGAATGAAGATGAAGAACTTTGGTTTTTAACCGGTTACCTGCATGACCTCGACTACGACCAATACCCCGACAAACATCCGGGGCCATCTCTAGAGTGGTTTAAAAAATGGGGCTATCCGGAGGAGTTAATTCATGCCATTGAAGCTCACGCCAACGGTTTCAACGGATTCACCGCTCCGGCCGAGACCAAACTTGCCAAAACACTCATTGCTTGTGATGAAATTTGTGGTATCTTCTACGCCTACCAGAAGTTGAATCCTATCCCTTTTGGTGAGATGAAAGTTTCATCGATTAGAAAAAGATTGAAAGAGGAGAGATTTGCCCCCGGTATAGATAGAGCTCATATATTAAACGGCTGTGAGGACTTGGACATAGATTTGGAAGAGCATATTGGAAACTTGATTGAGTTTTTTAAGACATTGCCAGAAGTATGAAAGTGGTAGTTATTGCAATACTAGCTTTTACAGCTTTACTTATCGTAAACAAATTTGTATCTAATTTATAAATGGAATACTTAATATCAATATTCTTAATTACCTGTTCGGCTCTTTTCTCCGGACTTACTTTAGGGTACTTCACTCTTGATCCGCAAGATTTGCGTCGCCGAGCAAAGCTCGGCGACGCCAGTGCCAAAGCTATTCTTCCTATCCGTGAGAAAGGAAACCAGCTTCTAACCACTCTCCTTCTGGGTAATGTAGCTGTAAATGCTGTACTTTCAGTGTTTTTGTCATCTATAGCTAGTGGTGT
>DFPA01000006.1:0-380 GCA_002377025.1 Patescibacteria group bacterium UBA3527 | reverse complement strand
TTTGGCTCCAAATTGGCGCCGGTAGTACAATTTCTTATGATTGTCTCTTTACCTATAACCTATCCAATCTCATGGGTGCTCAATAAGCTACTCGGAGACGAAATGCCTTCGGTATACAGCCATAAGGAAATAATGGAAATTATTTCCGAACACGAAGATTCAGAACACAGCCCGATAGACGAAGACGAAGAACGCATTATCCATGGAGCTCTGCAATTTTCCCACCGCACCGTACGAGAAGTTATGACATCGGCCGAGAAAGTTATTTCTTTTGATGAGAATCGACAACTGAACGATGAGTTCTTTACCGAAGTAAATGATTATGGTTTTTCCCGCTATCCAATATATTCCGGCAATCCGTCAAATATTACCGGTATTCT
>DFPA01000043.1 GCA_002377025.1 Patescibacteria group bacterium UBA3527 | reverse complement strand
GAAGTCACTGACGAAGATGTAGAAAAGCAGATTAAGGATATTATGCGTCAGCGCATTGCTTTCGAAAAACTGCAAAAAAAGGCTGCTGCTAATACCAAAAAGGACGAAGGCGATCTACCAACTCCGGAAAGTGAGGAAGCGAAGAAAGAATTCCAAAATCCGGCCGATATCAAGGATGAGGATCTTCCGGAATTAAATGACGAATACGTCAAAGGACTAGGACAACCGGGTCAGTTTGAAGATGTAAATGACTTCAAAACAAAAATTCGTGAACACTTGGGAATCGAAAAGAAACAAAGTGTCACCGCAGGACATAGAGCAAAGCTCTCAGACAAAATTGTCGAAGCAACAAAGATAGATCTGCCACAAATTCTCATCGACTCTGAACTCAATCAGATGCAGGCACAAATGGAAGAAGACATCACACGTGCCGGGATGAATTTCAACGAATACCTAAGCCATATTAAAAAAACCAAGGAAGAAATGCTCGCGGAATGGAAACCAGCGGCCGAAAAACGCGCCAAACTTCAGCTCGTTTTAAACGAAATTGCCAAACGAGAAGACATAAAGCCGAATGAGAGTGAGCTTGAACTGCAGGTTAAGCAATTGCTGGAACAATACAAAGATGCTGACGAAATGCGTGTGCGTTTGTACGTAGCAAGCGTACTAACCAACGAGGCGGTAATGAAGATGCTCGAGGAACAGTAGAAACAGCTCGTATTGTTAGACTGCAAAAAGACCCTACCTGAAACAACTAAGTATGGCTAGGATCTTTTTTATCCGACTAACATCGGAAGCGATTGGGTGACTCTTTTACAGGGTGAAAGATCCGTTTACTCAGTATTCTTTTCTTTGTCGGTACTATCTGCTAGGATGCTTGAGTGACATTTGTTTATGCTTGTACTGGATGATTTTTGTCACAAATTGATTAACTAATTTAGAATTCCATGGACAAAACTGAAGTAGAGAACGCACAACTAGTGCCGATGGTGATTGAAAAAACCCAAGGAGGCGAAAGAGCTTTTGATATCTATTCTCGTCTACTTAAAGAACGTATTATTTTTGTCACCGGTCCTATTGAAGACCATATGGCCAACTTAATTGTGGCTCAACTACTATTCCTAGAAGCGGAAGACCCGAAGAAGGACATATTCCTATATATCAACTCACCGGGAGGTAGTGTTTCTGCCGGCTTATCTATAGTGGATACAATGCATCATATTAAACCGGACATTCACACTGTATGCGTTGGTATGGCTGCTTCAATGGGATCCATCATCCTCTCTCAAGGAACCAAGGGTAAACGGGCAATTCTTCCAAATGCGGAAGTAATGATCCACCAACCTTGGGGAGGGGCACAAGGACAAGCTAGTGATATAGAAATCACCGCCCGTCACATTCTTAAAACCCGTGATCGACTAAACAACATGCTCGCCAAAGCTACCGGTAAACCTCTGAAGCAAATAGAGAAAGACACAGATCGAGACTTCTTTATGGATTCTGCTGAAGCAAAGAAGTACGGGATAGTGGACGAGATCTATAAATAGTGACAATGGAAATCAACTCTGCTATCTTGTAGATAGACACTGAATCGAAAGACTTTAACAGACTAAATAAATCATATGCCACCATTTATCCCGCTACTTAGCATCGGTGGTGCAATCATTTTTGGTTTAATCTTGGGCTATTACCTACGATACCTACACGCTCTTGGTAAACAAGCATCATTGGAAATCTCACTGCGCGAGAAAGAACTTAAGGCCGAAGAAAAAGCCATCAAAATTATTGAAAAAGCCGAAGCTAAGGCTGACGAATTAGAAAAAGAAGCCAAACAAAATTACAAAAATAAGGAAGAGGAAGCTAAACAAAAATCCGACCGTCTCGATAAACGTGAGGAGCTTCTTGATAATCGTCAGATAGATCTCGACTCCAAGACTGAGAACGTCCGTCACAAAATCGATGAAGTGAAAGAGTTAAAGGCAGCGCTTGATGTTAGAAATGCGGAAATAACCACCAAATTAGAAGAAATAGCCGGATTAACCAAGGAGGAAGCTTACGAGAAAGTTGTTTCGGAAATGGAAAAGCAATACTCTGAAGACCTAAGTCTGCGTATTCAAAAACTTAATCTGCAGAGCGACGAGCAATATGAAGAAAAAGCTAAAAATCTCTTACTGACGGCCATTCACCGTGTCGGGAACAACCTACCTTCCAATATAATGACTAGCAGTATTGAAATTCCCAGTGAAGATATTAAAGGTAAAATCATTGGCAAAGAAGGTAGAAACGTCCGTACTTTCGAACGAATAACTGGAGTGGATGTATTGGTGGACGAAACCCCGGGATACATTGTACTTTCTTCTTTCGATCCTATCCGTCGTGAAATTGCTCGGGTGGCGTTGGAAAATCTTATCAAAGACGGTCGTATTCAACCGGCCAAAATTGAAGAAGCGGTCGACGAAGCCCGCAAGGAAGTAGCAAAGATGGTACAAAAAATGGGAGAAAAGGCTGTATTCGACGCAGGTGTAACCGGTTTGGCTCCGGAACTTATAACTATCCTCGGTCGTCTTCACTTCCGCACCAGTTACGGACAAAACGTCCTTTGGCACTCCGTGGAAATGGCACACATTGCAGGCATTATTGCTGAAGAAGTGGGTGCTGATGTAGAAGTAGCTAAAGCTGGTGCTCTATTGCACGACATTGGTAAAACAGTTAGTCATGAGGTGCAGGGTACGCACGTAGAAATCGGTATTCGTATATTACAGAAATATGGTGTCGATGAAGCGGTAATCCTAGCGATGCGCGCTCATCACGAAGAATATCCATACGAAACCCCAGAATCAATCATTGTACAAGTAGCCGACTCCATCTCCGGATCTCGCCCCGGAGCACGACGTGATTCAATTGAGAACTACATCAAGCGACTCACGGAGCTTGAAGCCATCGCTACCGATTTAACTGGCGTGGAAAAAGCCTTTGCTATCGCTGCCGGTCGTGAAATACGTGTCTTGGTGAACCCGGAGGCACTAAACGACCTGGAGACGCACGAAATCGCTCGTACTATAGCTGACAATATCGAACATAAACTCCGCTATCCGGGCGAAATAAAAGTACATGTTATACGCGAAACCCGAGTGATAAGCTACGCCCGGTAAAATTAAGGGAAAAGCTATCAGCCTTTAGCTGATAGCTTTTCTCTTATAGTTCTCACTAGAACATAAAATTGTGACGTGACAAGTCGTTGCAGGTAAAAAACCTTGATATATAATGTTTTTACCGTTAATTAGAGCCCGCTCTAAAGGCCGGTGTCGAAAGACATTAAATACTATTAGTAAATAATCGAATATATGAACAAAGCAGATATCATCAACAAAGTACACGAGTCACTTGGTGGCACCAAAGCTGACGCAGAGCGCGCAGTAGACACCATGCTAAACTGCATCGTTGATACCTTAAAAGATGGCAACGAAGTATCAATTGCCGGACTCGGTATCTTTTCTGCCAAAATGCGAAACGCTCGCACAGCACGCAACCCACGTACTGGTGAACCAATCGAAGTACCAGCCATGCGCGTTCCTAAGTTCCGCGCTGCTAAAGCACTAAAGGACGCTGTTAAATAATAGCTTTCTCCTCGAAGAGCGCCGGTCAAGAGCCGGCGCTTTTCTATCCCCAGCTAGTCATTCAAGGGTAAGATAAACTGCTATAATGAGTAAGTAGCGGAGGTATAAGCTACTGGAGACTCAGGTCTCCCATCACATGGAAAGCGCCCCAATGAGGGCGTTTTGCCGTTTTGTATCGATATAAGACTGGTGAGATACCCCACCAGTTAAAGGTAAATTCTGACTATCTTTGGTATGTCACTTTTCAAAGTTGAACTAAAGCACGCAGCAGAATCAGTCACCTTCACATCAATATTCCTACGACTACGTCTTAAAATATTGTGTTACGCGACCCCGCCGCTTCTGTGCAAAGTTTAACAAGTTAAACTTTGTCTTCGCCGGAAGCTTTTTCGATTTTCTCTACCCACTACATACGGCAACAGCCCTGAAAGTATTCACTTTCAGGGCTGGCCGATTTGTGCGGAAATACTAACCTTTGCTCGAACCCATTTCGAGAAGGGACAATGATTGCAACGCGCGGAGCGCGCAGTGGCTTTGTACTTCTGCGTACGCATTCGAGCCGGTGGTGATGCTGTACCGCGCCTCGGGGCGTGCTCCGAGGCGCTTTCAAAACACGAAGTTTCAATCTGTGCGGGTAGGGGGAATCGAACCCCCGTCTCGACGTTGGAAGCGTCGCATTCTAGCCACTAAACTATACCCGCTTTTGAGTTACTAAATCCATCCAAGCATGAATTCGTCTCGACAAGAGTACACCAAAATCTTTGTTGCCACAACTTTTCACTCTTAGGTGAGCGGTGCCGTATGGAAGCTTGCCAGTCTTGGTATACTTTTTTCCTTTTCGTCTATCCACTTGTGTCTTTCCAAATTGACTCTTGGGTATACCAGTAGACTTAGACCAAAAATCTACGCATCTAGCTTCATCATTGTCTGGATAAATATGGATAGCGAGTCTAAGATTTTTAGTTTCCAGTCCACACGACCCTCTAAGCCATTTAATGCCTAAATTGATTACAGATGGATCCGCATTTACAAATCCAACCGTTTCATTTTTGTCTCCTTCTCCAATATAAAGACCTATGCCAAGCATAAAGATATCTCTTTCAGACAAAGATCCAATGTCGTCGGTCGCTAACTGTCTCGCTTTTTTGAATGATTCTAACTTACGTCTATGTTTTACTTGTCCGGACTTCGCTCTAGCATTACCAATTCTGTCTAAAACCTCTTGGTTCGGTTTGTAGGGGATTTCTGAGAGCCAAGTATAAAGAGTGCTCTTAGAAACTCTTGTCTTTTCAGCAATTAAGTTATACGAGTAACCCTCCTTCCTCAAAGTTTTAGCTTTTTCTTTGACTGACTTATCGAACATTGCTTCTAATATAGCACAATAGCTAATTACGAATATCACTTATCCTGATAGTTGACCAGTTTTCTTAGTTATAGTTAGTTATACTAATACTAAATATGGGAGCTTTGTTAGAAAACATTCTGGTTGGCGTTTTGTCTGCTTATTTAGCAGGTACAAACAGCCTAGCCTTGGCGATTGAAGGTTGGCTTTTGTCAGTACCTGAAGAAGCACCCATGGCGGTAGAGGAAAATGTCGCTTTTACTGTATTTCCTGAGTGGTTTACCCCCGCAGAAGTTTCAGAGGAAATAGAAGAAGATAACGTTGAGGAGCTTAGTCCTGCATCTGTCCCCACTGAAGATTTTTCTCTGGAACCAATAGTGTGGACCGACACAATCGTAAATATCTACTGTCAGTATTTCACTCCCGGGCAAGTTCGCAGTATGTCCGGTACGGGATTTTTCGCCAGTTCAGATGGTGCTATTCTTACCAATGCACACGTAGCGCAATTTCTACTGCTCGAATATTTGGACCAAGGTGACGCAAGATGTTTCGTGGGTACCGGAGAAACTTCTACCGCCACTTTTGAAGTAGATCTTTTATACATCTCCCCTACCTGGATACTGGAAAATTCTGAACTTATCGCCACCAGAACCCCACGCGGTAACGGTGCCAACGATTTTGCCATTTTGTATGTAACCGGTAGCCTGGATGGAGAAAGTGTTCCTGATAACATTCCTTATCTGGCGGTAGATACTGGTTTACTGAA
>DFPA01000021.1:23716-23996 GCA_002377025.1 Patescibacteria group bacterium UBA3527 | reverse complement strand
TGAATAAGGGGCTCCCAATTCTGTGCCAGCAGGAGCGGTAATACAGAAGCCCCAAGCGTTACCCGGATTTACTGGGCGTAAAGGGTGCGTAGGCGGTTATATTAGTCGAGTGTTAAATCTTGGGGCTCAACCTCAAGCTCGCATTCGAAACGGTATAACTAGAATAAGTTAGAGGTGTACGGAACTCAAGGTGTAGGGGTGAAATCCGTTGATATCTTGGGGAACACCAAATGCGAAGGCAGTACACTGGGACTTTATTGACGCTGAGGCACGAAAGCGT
>DFPA01000021.1:21911-23378 GCA_002377025.1 Patescibacteria group bacterium UBA3527 | reverse complement strand
TTAGATACCCCGGTAGTCCACGCCCTAAACGCTGTCTGCTAGCTATTTTGAGAATCGACCCTCGAAGTGGCGTAGGTAACCCGTTAAGCAGACCGCCTGGGTAGTACGAGCGCAAGCTTAAAACTCAAAGGAATAGACGGGGGCTCGCACAAGCGGTGGAACGCGTGGCTTAATTCGACGATCCGCGAAAAACCTTACCGAGGCTAGAAACCATACTGCACGCTCTATGAAAGTAGAGAATCCTTCGAGGGTGTATGGCAGGTGATGCATGGCCGTCGTCAGTTCGTGTCTTGAGATGTTCCCTTAAGTGGGGAAACGAACGCAACCCTCGTTGCCTGTTACAAGTGTCAGGCGAGACTGCCCCCTCACGGGGGAGGAAGGTGAGGATGACGCCAGGTCAGCATGTCCCTTGATGCCTCGGGCTGCACACACGTTACAATGGGTAGTACAACGGGACGCAATGTCGTAAGGCGGAGCAAATCCTTATAAAACTATCCCCAGTTCGGATTGAGGTCTGCAACTCGACCTCATGAAGTAGGAATCGCTAGTAATCGCAAATCAGCACGTTGCGGTGAATACGTTCCCGAGCCTTGTACTCACAAATAACTGTGCCCGGCAGCTGCATATATGCCAAGTCGTTAAAATCGACTCCTTGCTAAAGCAAGCGTAGCGAACGAACAGGACGCGTCCCGCGAGGGAGCGTCTGAAGGGTTCTAGTAGCAAAAGACAGCCTTTCACGTAGTAATACGTACAAATGGTGTCTACGACTCATACCGGTGGGTTATGAGGAAGTAGGCCAAGAAAGCCATGTTTGGATGTTTGGAATGGTAAATACAGTGACCCGGGGAGATCTCATAAAGGAAATGGGTAATATACACTTTATGAGAAGTCAGCTGCGTCGTAGTACCATGCGGTAATATATAATTACAGCATGGGAAGGACAAAACCAAAAGTACCCGAAGCTTATGTTACTGGGATAACTGATGGTGAAGGGTGTTTCTATGTACAAATAACCAAAAACTCTGCATATAAGAGTGGTTATAAGGTACAGTTACACTTTCATCTCAAGCTACAGGCGATTGATGAAGATTTGTTGTGGAAGATACAAAACACACTACAGTGTGGAAATGTGTACTTTCAAAAAGACAACAGAAAGAATCATTCCCATTGCTATAGATATACGGTAAGTGCACAAAGTGATATTTTTACTTGCATTATACCTTTTTTCCAGAGAAATAAACTTCAAACGACTTCAAAAAGTGCCAGTTTCACAACTTTTTGCAAAATTGCTCATCTTGTAAAACAAGGCGAACACAAGCAAGCGAAAGGTATGAAGAAAATAATCGCACTTAAAAAGTTGTTAAACAATACTGATGGACTCGCGTAGTACGGGAAAACCGTTTGCTACGTGGGAACGCGAAGTTAACCCAAAACTATCGCAATCCGCCCGTCAACACAAGGGAGCCG
>DFPA01000021.1:0-21640 GCA_002377025.1 Patescibacteria group bacterium UBA3527 | reverse complement strand
TACGTTCCCGAGCCTTGTACTCACCGCCCGTCAACACAAGGGAGCCGGGAGTGCCCGAAGTCCGTGTTTATCACGGCCAACGGTAAATTCGGTGACAAGGTGTAAGTCGTAACAAGGCACGGCTAGCGGAAGCTGGTCGTGGATTAATTCCAATTGGACACGACGCTACAATTTTGTAGTGATCTAATTGGTCGATCTTATGTGCCTCAATTGAGCATGTAAGGGGAAATGATGTTCATCCCCAAATGACATCTATACACTAGGGAAAGACCTGGCCAGGATAAAGCAAAAGAGAGTATAAAATCTATTTTAAAAATGCCGCTTTAAAATTCCAACCGCACTAACAGCCACAATGTTTTGTTCGTCGGTTTCTTTTGGGTTTTAGGTATTTCTCTTTCTAGTAAATTAATTTGTTGCCGTTCTTGGTGGTTTTGTTATTTAACGAGCACGGTATTTTAAATGTATGGTTGTAGTTTGAAATCAAACCAACCAAAACATTGGTTTTGGACGTTTTCTCGTGATACCGTAATTCCGACAGTACGGGCTAGGGTGTCAGCCATTGTAATTATTTCTCCTCGATTTAAAGAGTTGTAATCGGTGGCAAGATAGGGAAGGAGAGCATTTTTTAGATCAGCCGGTATGTCGTAGCGGTTGTACATTTTACTCAGCTCCGCTTGTCGTTCGCTCGCTTCAACAACAGACAGCTGTAAAAGAGTTTGTACTACTTGTAAAACAACGTCATCGCTATTGGTGAACGGGCAAGTGGCGTTTCTGTCCGTCAGGGAGGCTTTCCAAGTGTTGTTTTCATCCACCACCCAATATTCATCTATATTTGCGTTAGCACAAAGTTGCTCCATATCTTTTGCGCTTATTGGATGTCCGGAGGCGTTAAGTTTGGAGAGAGTGATGCTTTGGCTGGGGTGGGTATGAACCAGCACCAAGTTTTCTATATTTTGTGATAAGAGCTCATTAATATTATCACCGTCAAAAACCACTTCAGATAGTCCGTGTAAATCTGTTACATTAAACCATTTAGCTCCACTGAATGCGTTTTTATAAAGCAAATAGGCTGTTTGAGCGTTTTCGTATTGAGCCGAAAGTTGTAAAGTATTTAAACCGTCTACACAAACGGTTTGGGCCGGAATAGATACGCTGCTGTTGATGCTTCTAGGCGCACCTGTTCTATAACTAAATTCACTTTTGTCTTCGTAAGATCCGTAAATTATTTTGGCCAGAGCAGATTCAATTCGACTAACAGCACCGTCGTTGTTTCTTGGGTCACCCTTTTTCCCATTGTCCGCTCTGCCACCCTCGGTCTTATTTTCGTTGTCGTTTTTGCAAACATTACCGATACCTACCCATAAGCGGTATAGATTACAAAGTCTAGTCGTCGTACCTCCCTCTCCACCATCTCGGTTACCATCATCGCTAGAACAAGGTATGGGGTTGCCCAAAGGATCGGTACAGAGGGTACTGCCACCTTTTGCAGGGGTACACTTTTCCGGATCGCCAAGCAGTGTCAGACAATCACCATACCTATCAAACCCACCGTTACCTGATACTGGAAATGTACCTTGTCCACCTCCCACAACACCGCTTGTACCAACACTTCCGCACCATCCACCCATAAAATCAGGACACATAGAACGACCCTCGTTTAGTCCCAGTCCACTTACCAAGAGATTCACCAATCCCCATAGGCTCACTAGTAGTACCAGCGCAGCGATCCCGTAGATTGCAGAACGTTTGGCCTTTTCTCTGGTATCGGAACTGCGAGCATCAATGATAAAATATCGCGCGATATTCCAAAGAAAAAACAGTAGGGCAATGACAAACAAGAATGGAACAACAGTATTGTTTAAGAAAACTGTGAAATCTCCGATATAGGTTGAGGCGGCGGTGGCTTGTGCTGTCTGTGTGGCGCTGTAGTCATTCATCCAGATGATTCCATCTTCATTGCACTGAAAAATACCTAACCAACAGAGAAATTGAGAGTTAGAGGCGGCCATTGCCGGGGAGGCGGTAAACAAAAATACTAGTAACAAAAGCGGCAAAAAAAGTTGTTTCATATCTAAATAATAGCAGTTTGGAGCTTATTTAGAGACTGTAGAACCCCCAGATTGACTCATGGCGTAAATTATGCTATAATATAAGTATGGGTGGAGACAACGTCCGGAAGAAAAACGCTTCAAGCGGTAAACATTAAGGAGAGTAGAAATGAACAAGAACTACGACCTGCCGCCATTGGAATCCGAGAATGACTTCAATGGAGAGTCGATTCTCGAAATCCTAGAGGAGGTCATTCCTGGCTGCAAGGTCATACTTGCAGCCGTTGCTGGGATATCGCTTGGTGGCGTTCTGGCAATGGTCTTCCCGCCTCATGAATGGCTCTGGCCGCTCTTGGGGCTGTGGCAATAACAAACAGACTTGAGGCAGGGCCGCGCGTGCGCGGCCCTTTATGCTTATTTGCTCCTCATGAGGAATCTCATGAGCTATCTCATGAGATTCCTCATGAGGAGCTCTTACCAACAAATTCCAATCAATTGACAATTAGGCATCCACCCGACGGTTACTTTTTTGGAAAATATTTGGTATAGTAGCCAGCACTTCCGCGCTTAGCTCAGTTGGCTAGAGCATTCGACTGATACTCGAAAGGCCCTAGGTTCGAATCCTAGAGCGCGGACAGAGAAAATGAAATACTTTAAAACAAGAGCCAGAGCCGTAAGGCTCTGGCTCTTGTTTTGGTGAAAAACTGGTTTTTTGCACCACTTTTGCGTATGATGCTCTTATGCAGACAGATTACTTTAAAGATAAGAAAATAACCGTAATGCGCATCGGCCTTCTCGGTAGAGGGGTGGGGGATGTGAAGTATATGGCAGAAAATGGGGCCACAATAAAAGTGGTGGATAGTGCTCCGGCTGATGTCATGCAGCCGTCGGTAGATGAGTTGGCTGGCTACAGTAACGTGACTTTTAAATTTGGTCCGTATGATTTTGATGATTTCAAAGATGCTGATTTTGTCTGGGTGGGAGCGGGTACACCTTTAGATGAGCCGGTTTTGGAAAAGTGCCGTGAGGAGAATATTAGACTGGTACAGAGTGCCGCACTCTTTGCAGAGATTTCAAAAATACCAATTATAGGAGTGACCGGTACCAGAGGAAAAAGTACTGTCACTATGATGATCCATCATGTACTTTCGGTAGTAACCGGAGAAGAAATACTACTCGGCGGAAATATTCGCGGTGTCTCCAATCTGCAATTGTTACCAAAGGTGCACGAAGACTCTCTGTGCGTCATGGAGCTGGACTCATGGCAGTTGCAAGGGTGGGGTTGGAGTGAGATGTCGCCCCAAGTGGCTGTTTTTACAAACTTCATGGAAGACCATCTGAATTATTACAAGAATGACATGGATACTTATTTTGCCGACAAAGCTAATATTTTTAAGTATCAAGAAGAAAGTGGTATTTTCGTCACTACTCCGGAGGTATTTGAGAGAGCAAAAAATCTCCCTAGGGTAACCCTAGGGCAGGAGGTGGTATTGGTAGATGGTTCAGAACTTTCGGAAGACATGTTACTTTCTATGCCCGGGGCACACAATCGTATCAATGCCGCTCTGGCTACCAAGGCATTGATGGCCGTAGGTCTAGAGGAGGAAGAAATCTTTGCCGCTTTGGCTACATTCCCGGGTGTGGAAGGTCGGTTACAGCTCGTTAAGACGGTCGATAATGTACGCATCTATAATGATAACAACGCCACCACTCCACAAGCAACAGTGGCGGCACTTGAAGCTCTTGACCTTGGCAATAAAAACATCATTCTGATTGCCGGCGGCGCGGATAAAGGTAATGGTGGTGAGGAGCTGGTATTGTCGATAAATGAGCATTGCAAGCAAGTAATTCTCCTACCCGGAAGTGGTACAGATAAGATAAGACCGAAATTGCCGGAGGCAATTTCGGTCGCGAATCTCAAAGAGTCTGTGGAAGAAGCTCGTTTGTTGGCGGAAAATGGCGACATTATTCTTTTTTCACCGGCTTTTTCATCCTTCTCTCAATGGAATAATGAATACGAACGCAACGATGAGTTTTTGGGATTAGTTAAGTATGTGTGACATATGGAAACAAGTGATTTATTTTTCAATAAACTTAGCGCCGAACAGAAGTTCGTTATAGGGTCAGGTAGCTTTGAAATAACTGCACATAGATTTGCGAAGTATCCAGTCGTGATCCTCGCTGACTTCAGAGAAGATTTTTATAGTTACTTAGATCAAGAATCTCAATCAGAGATAGATCTATCTAATCCTGAGAACAACGCTTTTTGTCACGCATTGATAGTCCTTCAAGACTTATCGAAGTATATTGTTGATAAAGATTTAAAAGTAGAAGATGATCTCTTAGAGACATATTTAGAAAATGATTCCTACACAGATGAAGGGGACGCGGCTTTGTTTCGTCTTTTTAAATCTGCCGGTTTTACCAAGGAAGAAATTGAAGCGTATTACAATGACGAAGCTGTAAAAAACTTGCCTGATATTGATAGGTTTATGATTAAAAGATCGGTTACAATCTTAGAGCGAGTATATAGAGATGATGAATAAGATACATTTTATTGGCATAGGAGGTATTGGTATGTCCGGCCTGGCACGGTTATATTTACATGGGGGAGCGAAAGTAAGTGGCAGTGATTCAACGGAAAGTGAGATTACAAGGAAGCTAGAAGAGGAAGGGATAGATATTACCTACAATCAAGTGGCCGAAAACATAAGTTCGAGGAAAGACCTCGAACTGGTGGTGTATACCGAGGCAATGGCACAGGATCATCCGGAGCTGGTGGCTGCTCGAGAGGCTGATATTCGTACTGTAAATTATTTCGAAGCACTGGGAGAGATAGCGAACGAATATTATCTTATCGCGGTCTCCGGTACTCACGGCAAGACTACTACTACCGCTATGCTTATAGATATTTTTGAAGAGGCCAGCTTAGACCCGAGTGCTATAGTGGGCTCTTTACGTACCAAGACCGGTAGCAACTATCGAGCTGGCAAGAGCAAGTATTTCATCGTAGAAGCGTGTGAGTATAAGCGCGACTTCTTGACGCTTGAGCCGGATGTATTGGTAATTACCAACATAGAGCACGAACATGTCGACTACTATAAGAATCTTGGTGAAGTGCAGCAAGCATTTAGAGAATTGGCCGAAAAAGTACCGGAGGATGGTTTTATTGTCACTCAAACTGCCGACCCTAGCGTAGCGCCGGTATTGGAAGGATTGAAGGCCAAAGTGATAGATTACAAAAGTTACTTGGATTTGCACATAAACCTGACTCAGCCGGGCTTATATAATCGTATGAATGCCGCCGCTGCTAGCGCAGCAGCTGCCACGCAGGCTGTGGACCCAGTAACAATAAGGTCTGCCCTCGAAAATTTCGCCGGCACCTGGCGGCGTTTCCAATACAAGGGTGACGTAAACAATGCACCTGTGTATGACGATTATGCCCACCATCCTACTGAAATTCGCGCTACTATTGTAGCGGCGAGAGAAAAGTTCCCTGATAGACAAATAACCGTTGCGTTCCAATCTCATACTTATTCACGCACTAAGGAATTATTTGATCAATTTGTAACGGAGCTTTCTAAAGCTGACAAGGTGTTACTGATACCCATATACCCTGCACGTGAGGAAGATAAAGGGGAGGTAAGCAGTGAGGATTTAGTTAAGGCGATTAAGAAGAACGGGACTGAAGCAAAGTTTTTTCATACTCAAGACGCTTTGGCTCTGGAGATCAAAGAAACTGTCGGCAAAGAAGATGTGGTGATTATTATGGGTGCGGGAGAAATTACCGACTTAGCCAAGAAGCTTATATGAGTGGCAAATTATCAGTAGTGGCGACACCGATTGGGAATTTGGAGGACATTACACTCCGAGCCTTGCGTATTTTACAGGAGGCTGATTACGTACTTTGTGAAGATACCAGAGTGACAGGAAAACTTCTTAAACACTACGAAATAAATCAGAAACTAAAGCGCTACGATGCTCATGCGAGTGAACGATTACATGAGGAAGTGATAGAAGATATTAAAAGTGGCAAACGCATCGCACTTGTAAGTGATGCTGGGACGCCTGGAGTGAGTGACCCTGGAGTTATGCTTGTTGGTCGCGCTCACGAAGCGCGCGCGACCGTGGAAGCTATTCCCGGAGCGTCGTCTGTAACAACAGCTTTCTCTATTGCGGGCATTTCCGGCAATCGGTTTGCTTTTCTTGGTTTCGTACCACAGAAGAAGGGTAGGGACACTTTTTTTAAAAATCTATCCACCTTCGATATCCCCGTGATTTTTTTTGAGTCTACGCACCGCATAATGAAAACCCTCGAGGCTCTCTCCAACAGTCCAATAAATTGGACTGTTTACCTCGGTAGGGAATTGACCAAGATGCACGAAGAAATGTTGATAGGAAACGCCAAAGAAATTTTGCAAGTTTTAGAGAGTGAACCTGTTCGTCAGAAGGGAGAATTTGTAGTTATCGTTGATAAAAACTAACTCATCCGTCATAATGCTTCTATGTCTAGAGAATCAGTAGTTTTATTTATCGGACTTATAGTGCTCGTGACTCCTTTTGTGGGAGTACCTTCACAGTGGAAGCCTGTTATATTAAGCGCTTGCGGATTTATTCTCATGGTTGTTGGTTTCAGTTTGCGCAGAGCGGCGTATTTGCGTCGCATCGACAAAGGTAATGGCGAAAGAGGCACGGACTCTTTCAGTGAGAGTGTGAATGTAGGAGAGTAACTATGTGGAAGTATGCTGCAGGAATCGGAACTCTACTGGCGGTAGTGTTTCTTTTACTTTATCTGCCAACTCTTCGTTCAGTTACCTACGTAAACAATTTCACCGAAGAAGTAAAAAATGTGGTAGAGGAGATTGTTCCGGCGCCGGATGAGAGAGAAAAAGTTAACCATGTCCCACTACCGGAAAATGTCAGAGCGATTTACATGTCGGCCTGCGTCGTTGGCACCAAAGATTTTCGTGAACAGCTCGTTACTCTCGCGCGTGAGACTGAGATAAATAGTATCGTAATAGATATTAAGGATTACTCCGGCTCGATTTCATTTAATCCACAGAATAGTGCGTGGCAATATGCCTGGGAAGAAGCCGTTTGTGGCGCTAGAGACATGAAAGAGTTTCTGGCTTATCTACACGAGGAAGGCATCTTCACTATCGGCCGGATTACAGTTTTTCAGGATCCCATCTATACCAAGATGTATCCGGAAGAAGCGGTGAAGAAAGCTGATAGAGAAACCGTCTGGCAAGACTACAAGGGTCTCTCGTTTGTTGATGTCGGTTCCACTAAGTATTGGGAGCATCTGGTGGAACTTGCCAAACTTTCATACAATATTGGTTTTGATGAACTTAACTTTGATTACGTGCGATATCCTTCCGATGGGCCAATGAATGATATTGCTTTTGTGCGCAGTGAAGCCGGTGAGTACGGCAGTGACAAACAGGCAAATTTGGAGGCTTTTTTCCAATATTTACACCAAAAAATGTCAAATCCGGAATTATTTTCAGATGTTATCCATGTGGGAACCGGCAGAGAAGTAGCCATTCCGTATACCTCAGTCGACCTCTTTGGTATGACTACTACCAACACCGATGATTTGTCCATCGGGCAAATTATTGAGCGAGCTTCACCTTACTTCGATTTTATTGCACCGATGGTTTATCCCTCACATTATCCAAACTCTTTTCTGGGACTTGGTAATCCTAATGACCACCCATACCAGGTAGTATACTCTGCGATGAAAAGCGGTGTAGAGCGTATGACGGCCACCACCACGGTAGTGGAGGGTTTCTTGCATGAACGTATTGGTACCTCCACTCCGGCAATTTACAAGAAACCAATCTGGAATGCCAAGAAACTACGCACTTGGATACAGGACTTCGATTACGGTGGCGATTATGACGAGGTAGATGTTCGTGCACAGATACAAGCGAGTTATGATGCCGGAGTTTATGACTGGATGATATGGTCGCCAAGCAATATCTACACTGGGGAGGCTCTCGAATTAACCTTAGCAAACACCGAGTAGGTTATAATTTACACAATGTATTCGTACGATCCGGAGAAAATAAATTTGTTTGCCATGACCGATGCGCGCGGTCAACATGTGCAGTTTGGTATCAAGGCCAAAGACAGAACTCGTCACATGTACGTCATTGGAAAGACCGGCATGGGAAAATCTACGCTTTTGGAAAATATGGCCGTTCAGGACATTCAGTCGGGTGAAGGTCTGGCTTTTATTGATCCTCATGGCGCTACCGCTGAAACTCTGTTGCAGTACATTCCCGAAGAACGTAAAAAAGATGTACTCTACTTTGCTCCTTTTGATACTGAACACCCAGTAGCGTTTAATGTTATGGAAGATGTTGGTCCGGAGAAGAGACACTTGGTGGTATCGGGGCTGATGTCAGTATTCAAAAAGATTTGGGTAGATGCTTGGAGTGCTCGTATGGAATATATCTTGCAAAATTCCATCATGGCACTTCTGGAGTATCCCGACTCCACTTTGCTCGGAGTCAATAGAATGTTGTCCGATAAACATTATCGTAAAAAAGTAGTCGAAAACATTTCTGATCCGGCAGTCAGATCATTTTGGGTGGATGAGTTTGCCAATTATAATGAACGCTACATGCAAGAGGCGGGAGACGCTATTAAGAACAAAATCGGTCAATTTACCGCTAACCCTCTTATTCGCAATATTATCGGTCAACCCAAATCCAGCTTTGATCTTCGGGAGATAATGGACCAACGGAAGATTGTTATCATGAACCTTTCCAAAGGGTTAGTGGGAGAAAGCAACGCCAATTTACTCGGCTCCATGTTGACCACCCGTATTTATTTGGCTGCCATGAGTCGTGCAGACCTGTCCAAAAAGGAGCTCGATGAACGTCCAAATTTCTATTTCTATGTTGATGAGTTCCAGTCGTTTGCTAACGCTACTTTTGCTGACATTCTTTCTGAGGCTCGCAAGTACAAACTCAATCTAACCATCGCCCACCAATATATTGAGCAAATGGAGGAAGAAGTGAAAAATGCTGTGTTTGGCAACGTAGGTACTATTATTTCTTTTCGTGTTGGACCTTTCGACGCAGAAGTGTTGGAGACCATTTTTGCACCACAATTTTATGCCGTCGATATTTGCAATCTTGGTTTTGCGCAGATATATCTAACTCTCATGATAGACGGCATCGGTTCCAAACCTTTTTCCGCGGTGACCTTACCGCCTATAGAGACTCCGGAAATTTCCTACAAAGACGTAGCCATAAGCGAAAGCCGAGCACAATTTGCTAGAAAGAGAGACGAGGTGGAGAAAAGGATATCTTCGTGGCATGCGGAAGAACATGTTCCGGAAAAAACAGAAAAGAGAAATAGCAATCACAACAATGGTCGAGAAAAAACAAATAACGGCAAAAAACCACTGCGCGGCAATAATACTCAAAAAAATCACACACCAACATCGCAGGACACACCCAAATTGGACGACCTGCGGGCTGTCTTACGGCAGATTTCAGGCAACGAAGGAAAGTCAAAAAAGAGAGAGGCAAACAAGCAAGCAACAAAATCTCAACCACAGGAAGGAGGTAGCCTGAAATCTGCCTTGCAAAACGCCATCGCAGAAAACCAAAACAAGTCAAACGGAAAGACGCAAGAGCGCGCTGGCACAAAGGGTAAAAATAATGCTGCAAATGATCCATCAAACAAACATTCTAAAAAGAGTAGTCAAAAAGAAAACAGTGTTGATTTAAAAACAATCGAGCATATGCTGAAGCATAAAGATAGCGACAAATCACCTTGGTCTCATAAGTAGTTATGTGGTGTATTGGATTGTTGGCAAGTGTACTATTTATAGTCCCGCATCTTGCTGCTGCCAAAGTGTACATCAGTGAGGTGGCTTGGATGGGTACCGAAAACTCCTCCAATGACGAATGGATTGAGTTGTTTAATTCAAGCAACAGTGCGGTATCGGTAGATGGGTGGACACTGACCGATGGTAATAATTTGTCCATTGCTCTTTCTGGCACCATTGCGGGCGGCAGTTACGCAGTATTAGAACGGACCGATGATAATTCCGCTCCCGGCACTGCCTTTTTGATCTATACCGGAGCACTTAGCAATGGTGGTGCGACTTTGACCTTGAGAGACAGTAGCGCAAGCAGTGAAGATATCGTGGCCGGCGGAACTGATTGGACGAATATCGGTGGAGACAATACCACCAAAGAAACTCCCCAGCGCACTGATAGCGGTTGGGTGACCGCGACCGCTACACCCGGTTCCGGCTCTTTAAGCGTAGGGAGCAACGAGGTAGAAGAGGAAAATTCCGGTAAAGAGGAGAGTGCTGAGGCGAGTACAACCAATAGTGCTTATGTTGGTTACGGTCCCTATGAAGAACTGAAAGTGGCAATATTAGCACCAAAGAAAATATACCTAAATCAAGAAGTTACCTTTACCGCCACTTCCACCGGACGGAGCGATATTACCAGAAACTCACTCGCATACAGTTGGAATTTTGGCGATTTACACACTGCCAGCGGTGAAGAGGTGACACATACATACACCTATCCGGGCAAATACCAAATATGGCTCACGGGAGAGTTTTATAAATACAATGATGAAGATACGGTGACAGTCGAAGTATTGCCGGTGACTCTGGCACTCGAAAGAAAGAAAAACGGCGACGTACTTGTGATAAATGAGGCTGATTATGCCGTAAGAATCGACGGGCATTTCTTGGTTGGGCAAAAGAAGGTTACATTTCCGCCAAATTCAACACTGCTAGCCAAGCAAGGCGTGTTGGTCTCAGAGCAAGAACTGGGGGCGAGTAACTCTGTCGCGCTTTATGACAATCAAGATAATATGATTACTTCGTACGGATACGGCAATTTGTCCCCTGAAGTTATGGCAGTGGTATCTACCACTCAACCCGACACCGCACCAAACACCGGTCCTCCTATTACTGATGATATGGGAACAGAACAAGAGGAAGTAGGAAAAAAGAAAGCGGATGAGATATTGAGTGCCAATGTTATAGGTGCCACTAAAGAGAAAGGTAGCGATTCTCCGAGTACCTATGTATTGGTTGGGTTTTTGCTTCTACTTGTCTTGAGCGTTTTTTCGATATTTCAAAATCCTTCCGCCAACAATTAACTGCCAAAAACACCTCGCCAGATTTTTGCGGCTAGCATATTCATCTTCTCATAGATGTATTTGTTACGAGACAGTAGCCATTCTGTGCCAATACGAATAATATATAGATAGTAGTAAGGGTTACTATACCAGTGGGGTAGTTTTCTAAGTAGCACTGATAACAAGTTGGCCGAGTAAGTACGCACTTTTTGGTATTTCAAAGTAGTGTCCACTTCGTAGTCGTACAGTACTTTCGGCAATAATCGAAATTGATAACCTTCTTCCATTAGTGTAAGAAAGAGTACCAGGTCTTCCGGTCGAGACATTTCGGGGTAGGGATTATTTTGCAATACTACCGCTTTGGTCATCAAAGTAGGGTGAAGAAGTAAGCTGTTCAAGAAGAAGTATTTCTTAATTTCGCGTACCATTTCACTGCTTGGCAGTCTTAGCCTTTGTTCTCCGTCCCTCCTTCTTTCTCGCCAACCAGTAAATAGCAAATCCGTTTCAGGATGACTGTCAAAGTATTCCAGTTGTTCTTGAAGACGCTCAGGGTATGAAACATCATCAACATCTGCTCGGGCAAGATATTCACCTTTGGCATGTGAGACAGCGGTATTGAGTGCCCCTCCCAGTCCCCTGTTTTCTTTATGGATAATAAGACGGACGCGCTTATTTCTCTTTTCCTTCTCTCTGAGATACGAAATGACCGGTTCGTTACTTGGGTCATCTGCCACCACGACAAGTTCCCAATCAGATATGGTCTGAGTCTCTATACTGTCGATGGCTTTCTTTACCGCAGAAACATTTTCCTTGTATGTTGCCATCAGGACTGACACTTTGGGTTTGTTCATTGTGAGGTTAATATACATAAGATGAATGGAGAAGGTCAACCAACGGAATTACCAAAAAAGATATGGTTTTTGTGGTTGCAGGGTATGGATAGTGCTCCGGAGATGGTACGGGAGTGTTATTTGTCTTGGGTGAAGGTAAATCCTGATTGGGAAGTGGTGGTTGTGACCGGCGAAAACTTGTCTGAATATCTGCCAAAGATTGCGACCAAATTCGACTCAAGTGAGCCAACCAAACAGGCTCTATCGGATATTGTTCGCATTAATCTTCTTAAGGAGTATGGGGGTGTGTGGGTTGATGCCAGTCTCTACTGCACCAAGCCCCTCAACAATTGGTTGTTCGAGGCTATGTCTTCGAGTTGGTTTGCTTTTCAATGGCCCACACGAACCAAGATGATTTCCAGCTGGTTTCTAGCTGCTACACCCGGTAACTACTTGGTGGACAGGTATGCAGCGGCGGTAAATGAGTATTGGTCGGAGAGTAACGTGGCTCACTCAATGGCAAATCTTATCTACCAAAAATTCTGCCGGTTATTTATTGTGACCGGCTTGGATATTTTGGTGCGAAAAAGTTTTCTTTTTACAAAAGAGTATCTTGGTTTGTATCCGTATTTCTGGTTTCACTATTTGTTTGAGGTTTGTTACAAAAGTGACGCCGATTTTCGTGCGATACACGATCAAGCACGAGTGTATCGTGCCGACGGCCCCCACACACTTTTGTTCTCGGGTCTCCGTGAGCCAGTTACAGACGAGCTAAAAAAAGTCATTGACACACAAAGTGAGAGCGGTGTTTACAAACTACAATGGCAGCAAAAACTGCCGGCTACTGAGGGAAGTACCCTAGAGTATCTTCTGCAAAGCAACCATAAACTTTATGACTATTAAAACTCTCATTAGGAAACAAATTGAGAAGTCGTCTGTTTTGTCACACTTGGTTTTTCCATTGTCTAACTTCTTTCATTGTGTAAAAAACTTAATTAGGTATGGAGTAGCTGACCCACGCGTATACTTTATCTTTAACGGAAAGAGGCTTGTTTATTTGATAAATTCAAAAGTGGCACAGACTACTATTACTAATACCAATGGCAATAAAGTTAAGAAGGAGTACTTTAGTGTAGATACCGGAACGAAAGCCAGACGTCTTTCCAAGGAAGAAGAAGGTTATTACAAGTTCACTTTTGTTCGTAATCCCTTTGAGAGACTCTACTCTTGTTATCGCTCCAAGATAAAGGCCGATAAACAAAAATTCAACAAAAAGTACGGCGACTTTGATTTTTATTTGTTTGGTTATTTGAAGAAAGATAGGAGTTTTGAAAATTTTGTCGATCGAGTGCTGAAAGTCCCGTATTGGCTTGCAGATAGACATTTCAAACCACAGGCGTATTTGATATACAAAGACAACCAGTTACCACTCGATTTCATTGGTAGGCTGGAAAATATTAAAGAAGAGTTTGAGCCGATAAGAAACCGCTTTGATCTGGATCAACTACCACATCTTAACGATTCTTCTATGGGAGAAGATGATTGGCGTGACGCCTACACTAAAAGCGTTGTGACAAAAGTCGCCCGATACTATCGGCAGGATTTGGAATTGTGGTATCCTAATGCCAAAGATGATCTTCTGGAATACCTCGAAAATAAATCCGCACCCAAGCTATAACGCGCAGACGAGGTAAAATTGAGAGACAAAATCTATCCCAGAACAACATTTAGCCATGTCAGATCTGAAAGACAAACTATCTTCTATAATGAATAGCAACCAAGAAAGGTTGGCTTTTTGGTCTCAATTTGTTACTCAATTTGATTGCAAAAAAGTAGCTGAAGTCGGTATAAGATATGGTAATTTTTCTGCGCGCCTGCTGACCGATTGTAAAAGCATTGAAACTTACTACATGATTGATCCTTGGCGTCATATAGATAATGGTTATAACGACTTGGCAAATGTAAGCGACGATGAGTTTCAAAAGATTTATGATGAGGCTGTCGCAAAAGTCGAATTTGCCAAGCATAAGGTGCAGATCTTACGCGGTACAACTAGCGAAGTCATCGACCAAATACCCGACGAATCTCTCGACTTTATTTACATTGACGGTGATCATACTCTGGAAGGAATCACCATAGACATGATCAAATGGTATCCCAAAGTGAAACCGGGAGGTTTTATCGGAGGGGATGATTTTTCACCCTCAATATTCCCACACACTTTTAAAAGTGAGCCCGTATTAGTTTTTCCCTGGGTTGTATATTTTGCTAAGGCAATGAACGAACCGTTGTTCGGTTTGTCGGGACAGTTTGTTATGCAAAAGACTGTCGATGAAGAGTATTCTTTTACCGATTTAACCGGAGGAGAGTATGAAGACATATCAATACGGTCAAAAGTAGTAAGGGGATTATGGTGGTATTTGGTAAAAGCTTATATTAAACCTTTGTATCTTAGAGTCAAAAATCTCATGAAGGCTACTTAATTTTATGACTAAAAAAATTTGGTTTACTTGGTTTCAGGGTTATGAACTTGCACCTAGAATAGTCAAGGATTGTTATCAATCATGGGTTGCCCGTAATCCTGATTGGGAGGTGGTTTTTTTGGACAACGATTCATATAAAAACTATGTAACGCTACCACCTGATATTCCTTTTTCTCGATTGAGAATACAGGCCAAATCAGATATTTTGCGCCTACATTTACTAAACCAACAGGGCGGAGTTTGGGTCGATGCGACAACTTTTTGTACGCTATCTTTAAATGCGTGGTTACCGGATGCGAGTCCAAGCGGATTCTTTGCCTTTCATAGAGACCATTCTCAGCAAATTATACCCATTTGGTTTATATATGCTGATGAAGAGAATACGATAATGAACATTTGGCAAAAAACTGCCGATCGTTTCTTGTTGCAAGGGCCGACAGTACCGATTTTTATGTCTCGAATATATCACAAACTCTACCATGTGTTTTTAGGTAAGCTATTTCCCGAAAAAATGTTTCAGTTACTGTGGATCAATAAAAGATTTTTCGGTCTTTATCCTTATGCCTGGCCCACATATTTATTTACATACTTGTATCGACAAAATACTTTGTTTCGGCAAGAACTGGATGCGGTGCCAGCACTGCCTTACGAAGGTCCTTCGTGGCTGTGGGAAGTGGGTATAGATAGAGAGCTTTCCGATGAAATAAAAAAGCAGATAGATGAATATAAGTTTGGCTTCCATAAGCTTAAATGGAATCATCACAAAGACATTTATCAAGGTGATACAGTCTACAGCTACTTAGTAAGCAAGTATCTTAGCGAGGTATCTACATTATCTTAAATTATGATTGATTTTGCATCCGTACAAAGAATAGCCAATCAAACTACCAATAGATTTGAATTTTGGCAGGAGTTTATAACATATTCACAAAGTGAAGTCGTGGCTGAAGTCGGTGTATTTAGAGGAGTTTTTGCCGAGAAAATACTTCGCCATTGCACACATATTAAAACCTACACAATGGTCGATCCTTGGCGGCATTTGGTGGGGCAGTACAATGAAGTGGCGAATGTCTCCGATGATACTTTTGATTCTTACTATAAAGAAACTTTACGTCGTACCGATGCTTTTGCGGACAAAAGGGTGGTAATGCGTGGTACCACACAAGAAGTCATCGACCAAATACCCGACGAATCTCTCGACTTTATTTACATTGACGGTGATCATACTCTGGAAGGAATCACCATAGACATGATCAAATGGTATCCCAAAGTGAAACCGGGAGGTTTTATCGGAGGGGATGATTTCGGTACGACCATCTTTCAAATGCCACTTAAGTTTGAACCTTCACCGATTTTTCCCTGGGTTGTATATTTTGCCAAAAGTATGGATGCTGAATTGTACGGCCTTCCACATTGGCAGTTTTTACTCGTAAAACCGCCGGTACACGGACAGAAAGAGTTTGTATTTCACGATCTGACTGGTGGCGAATACTTCGATACTTCTTTAAAATCTCAAATTGTACGCGGGCCACTTTGGTACATCAAAAAGCAATATATTTCGCCTATTTACCAAAAGGTTCGACGCTTAATATCTAACTCTAAATAAATATCTTGGTACTTAAGTTATAGTCTGTAACGCAAGAACCATATACTACATCCTATACCCAACAGTTGTTTAACCGGAATCAGCAAGGCAAATAGTACGAGAGAGTTACTGCCGTACCACATGTAACTTAGCATAAGTATTCCCAGAGAGATTAACTCAAACCAAGCGATTTGGTAGGTAATACGCGCCTTGCCACTGGCATAAAAAACTTGTTTCAAAAGGTTTTGGATTGGAGTGAAAATTACCACCAGTCCGGTGATATAAGCAGCTGGTATAGATTCTGTGTAATCAGGAAAAACGAATTTGATGAATACCGGTATGACCTGCAAGTAAATGAAGTAATAAAGAGCTAGCGCCAAGCTGGCTTTTTTGATTTTGTTTAATAATAGACTTTGTTCGTGTCGATTACTCCAATTGCGGTTGGCGAATTTCGGTAAGGCCAGCTGAGGTATAAGATTGGAAAAACCGGCTAAAGTATTGGGAATGATTTGTGCTATAGAGTAATAAGCTAAGGTAGATGCTCCAATGTAGTGCCATATAAAAAGTTTATCCAGTTGCTCACTCAGCATGACAACGGCGTTTGTAAAAGTTAGTTTTTTTCCGTAAGTTAGCACTTCATCGGTTTCCGGCTCTTTCTTTAGAGCTTTGGTATCAAAAGTGTAGTAATAGAAATAAAGATCTACCAAAGTCTTGCTTAACAATAGAGCCAGTAAGCACAGTACCCAGTTGGCGGTTATGATGGCGGTTATGATTACGGCGGTCGTCTGTATCAGTCTGACCACTCCTTGCCTCACACTGGATCGCCCAAACTCTTTTTTGCCTCTAAGGTACGGTACATAGATACTAAAACCCTCTGACATAGGTAGTATGAGAGCTATGATCAGCAACGCACTACCCAAAAGCCAATTGCCAACGTAGAAGTAATAAAAAGAGGCACTGGCTGCAACCAATGTGCCCAACAGTGACCATAGCATTATAGACTTGGTCAGTTTCGAGAAATTTAGTTGTTTGCCTTGTGCTACGCTACGCACAATAGCTACGCTTACTCCAGGTAAGGTGAATATAGTGACTATAGCCAGTACTGACAGTGTCATTCGATAACTCCCGAATTCTTCCACTGTAAGGTATGTGGTTAATGCCAGAGAGATAACAAAACCACTAAGAGCAGCAAAAAGTTGCAACCCATACAACCAACTACCGTGACGAAAAATATAGCTCGTATCCGTTCCTATTTTTTTACTCAGGTAACTATTGAGCTGTCGCAAAATCGCCATGAATACATCATAGACTTTTTTTACTTCAGTGGAAACAACCCGTAATAGAAGTTAGTGAAAGTTATAATGATGGCTATGAATAGCAGTGGTGATAATTGGACTAACGAACAAGAGAAAGCGGCTAAGTCCCTGGAGCATGTTTTGTCGGAAGAGACGGTTAACGACCTGTTGCGGGAAAAGGTGCCGGCGAAGAGGGTAGAAGATGCGGTGGAAGAGGCACCTCTTTTGGAAATAGCTGAGGAAAGAGTACGTTCACGGGCACTCTTTGTTAGTGGTGAAACAAACATTCTCGTAGCCGACTCACCGGAACAAAAGTATTATTTCTCTCTCAGTAAGGTTTTTGATGAAATTCACATAGTACTCCCGGTTTTAGGTAAAGGTAAAGAATCAGTTACCAGACTCACCGGAAATATCTGGATATACAAAGTACATAGCCCTTATAGCTTCTTTCTAAAGCGAGCCGCTCTAAGAGTGGTGAGGGAAAATTTGGTATTTAATGGTGCTATTCGACCAGACTTGGTAGTGGCACGGGATCCTTTTGTAGCCGGAATGGTAGGTAAATATATTGCAAAGAAGATCAAAAGACCATTACAAATACATGTCTTGATAAATCCTTTCAATACACTGTGGTTGCAGAAGGATAAGCGCAATGTCGAACTGCAAGATATGGCCGAGAAAGTCCTTAAAGGAGTGCATAGTTTAAGAGCTGGTAGTGAAGGTATCGAGAAAAGTCTTAAGGAGAGGTACAAGAAAGCGAAAGATGTGTCTGTGCTTCCGCACTACTACAATCTAAATGCCTACAAAGACAGTGCCATTGCCTTCAACGTACACGAAAAATATCCCCAATACAAATTTATTATGTTGGCTGAGGGGGAATTGGTGGCTGATAGTAATATTCACGATGTGATTACTGCCGCTCGGTATTTTATGTCGAGCCCCAGGATTGGCCTCGTTATTTTGGGTGATGGTCCGGCTAAGGAACTCTTTGAGGAAAAAGTTAAAATTCTTAACTTACAGAAAAATGTTGTTTTTGTCACCGGTAAAGACGATATCATTTCATACTACAAGACAGCTGATTTGTTTATTGAAGCCGGTACTTCCGCCGCTAGCGAGGAACATATACTCCGAGCAGTGGGTGCGGAACTACCAATAGTGGCTTACGAAACGGACATTCGTAACGATTTGTTTGTAGAGGGCGATTCAGCTTTTATGTGTGAACCACACGATTCCTATTGTTTAACGAGTAAAATAAACGATTTTCTCAATAATCCGGCATTACGCACACGCTTTCGCAAGCGTTCTCGCAATTTGACCAGTGACAGAATTCACGAGGACGAGGGTGCTTATTTTGAAGCTCTCGCCAACAGTATTGAGCAGGTTTTGTTTGTTGGTGAAGAATCTAAGTAGCGGTCTCAAATTGGACAAAGTCCAATTTGAGACCGCTACCACTGCGTGATATAGTGCCAGAGATGAATTTGCGCGTTGTTTTGGAATCAATTTTGTGGATATCTGTCTTCACAGTTTTGCTTGTACCTTTAGTAGTGAGCCCGGATTTATTTTTTCCATATATTACGGGTAAGAATATCTGGTTTAGGGTACTAACCGAAATCGGGTTCACCGCACTTTTAGCTCTCTGCTTGTTTTGTCGAGCATACCGACCGCGTTTCAGTTGGATATTAGGTTCTCTATTGATATGGCTCGGGGTACTTTTTGTAGCCAATACATTTGGTGAATATCCGCCAAAGAGTTTTTGGAGCAACTTTGAAAGAATGGAGGGCTTTATAGGGCTCGTGCATGTAGTGATTTACTTTGTTTTGCTCAGTGTCACTTTGGGTTTTGAAACCAGGTTTAAATTTTTGGGCAAGAATCTCTCCGGGTGGGACATTTTTTTGCACCTATCTATCGCCAGCGCGTCAATCGTAGTGGTGACTGCGCTATGGCAGACAACGGTTGGTGGAGGTACAACCGGTTGGCGTGTAAGTGGTACCCTCGGCAACCCGACATACATGGCGGTTTACATGCTTTTCAATATTTTCTTCACCGCCTGGCTTTTGTTTCAGTCACGATTTAGGGAGTGGCGTTATTTTTACTTGACTCTGATTACTATTTTTGCATTTTTACTTGTTCAAACGGCCACCAGGGGAGTGATCATCGGTTTTTCAGTTGGTGTGGTAGTGTCTAGTTTGTACCTTCTTCTCAAGAGCGAAAGTAGGCAAGTGAAGAAAATTGCCTCCTATATTGTTGCGACACTATTTATTGTTATTTCTTTGTTGGCAATTTCTAAGAATTCGTCATTTGTACAAGAAAATCTCATTCTTCAAAGAGCGACAGCTATCAGTCTGGATGCTCTGGCGGTCAGGATAGACCTGTGGGAAGTGGCCTTGGCGGGGGTAAAAGAAAGACCTTGGCTGGGTTGGGGGCAAGAAAATTTCAACTATGTATTCAATAAATACTACGATCCCAAACTCGCCAATGTCGAAAGATGGTATGATCGGGCGCACAACGTGTTCCTGGATTGGCTGGTAGCCGCGGGTGTCTTTGGATTACTTTCTTATCTAAGTATTTTTTCCTTCCTTGTATATTATTTTCTACGTGGCGATACCTTCAGTGTGGTAGAGAAGAGCTTGCTTCTTGGCATCACTGCCGCCTACTTCGTACAAAATTTGGTGGTATTCGACAATCTGGCGAGCTATCTTGGCTTCGTCACTTTGTTGGCTTTGGTACATTCGCGAGTAGCAAAGGATGTCGCTTATAGCAGGTGGCCTACTTTGAATAGTGCCGGTTCTTTGGTTGTGACCGGTGTATTGGCGGTGGTTTTGATATTTAGTGCTATTGGTCTCAATGCGCCTTTTGTACAGGCCGGAGGCAATTTGATAGACGCGTTATCAAGTAGCAACCCACAAACCAAGCTGTACTACTTTGAAGAAGCTCTTGCCAAAGGAGGCAGGGTACAGCAGGAAATTGTGGAACAACTCATGTTTGCTACACAGGGAATCCTTGCTAACAGTGAAACACCTGAAGAAGTTAAAAAAGAAGCTATCGTACTGACACACGAAGCTGTCGCCGGTTTTCTCAAAGAGAAAACCGGCGACACGAGACTCCACTTGTTTGCATCCGTTTTCTATCGCTATGCCGGACAAACAGAAGAAGCGAGAAGGCAAATAGAGATAGCAAGAGAATTATCACCTAACAAAATAGACATTATCATAGAGCAAGCCTGGACTGAATACTTTGCCGGTGATTTCGATAACATGTATCGCTATATGCAAGAGGCGTACGCACTAAATCCCGATAGTCGCGATGCTCAAATAAACCTCTCTCTCGGTTCATTGATTGTTAAAGATGATACTGTTTCGCCACGGGAAATACTGTCAGATCAGTTTTGGGGAGTATTCGTACGAAATGAAATGGCCCTTTCCTTTGCGGTACAAAATAAAGATATTGACTTGCTTCGTTCTATGCTCGATTCACGAATAGAAATGGAGCCACAAAATTTGGAATTATGGTTGGATAAGGCGTTATTAATGAGTCAAGTAGGTGCAACAGAGGAAGCGTTATCGGTGATGGAATATCTGTTGGAACAAAGTATTCAACCCGAGTTGCGTCTGGTCCTAAATTGCTACAATAACAACATCATTGCCGGCCGTAATATGACGGAAAACTGCCAATAGTATGTTTAAGTCTCGCGAATTACTTTCTGAACACACCACTTTCAAAACCGGAGGAGAGGCCGAACGCTTCTCCGTTGTGGATACAAAAAAGGCTTTAGGAGATGCTCTCGTAGAGGCTAACTCGCAGGCTCTGCCGATTACAGTTATAGGAGGAGGATCAAATATCTTAGCAAAAGACGATGGTGTTGAAGGTCTGGTGATAAAAAACTGTATCGGCGGTCTGGAGGTATTGAAACACACTAAGGACGTAATATGCGTGAAAGTGGGAGCCGGTGAAGTATTCGACCGGCTGGTGTATCGCACTGTGAATGAGGGTTGGTGGGGATTAGAGAATCTTTCTGCCATTCCGGGCTCTGTAGGGGCGGTGCCGATTCAAAATGTCGGGGCGTACGGAGTCGAGGTGAGTAGTTTCATTACCGAGGTGGAAGCGGTTCATAAAAAAACTCAGACAGAAAGAATTTTCAGCAGGGAAGAGTGTCATTTTGGTTACCGCGACTCTTTTTTTAAGACCACGGAGGGTAAGGAATGGATTGTTACCGCTGTTACTTTTTGCTTATCCAAAACAGCTTGTCCGATTTTGGAATACAAAGACCTAAAAGCCA
>DFPA01000061.1:12122-12815 GCA_002377025.1 Patescibacteria group bacterium UBA3527 | reverse complement strand
GTAGTGAAACCAAATCTCCTTTTTTCAAAGTTTCATCAAATTTCTTCTTGGTCAGTTTTTTGTTCATCTCCGTTAGCTCAACGATTTTGTCCCTCATACTATTTCTCACCGTGTTCAAATCCTCAATCCTTCTCCAAAAATCAGTCAAGTTTTCATAAGAAAGAAATACTTCTATCAAAGAATTTTTATCCGTCTCATAGATATCTCTGAGTATCTCCCCCACCGCAGCCTTGCTGTCTGCTATTACTCTTTCGGCATCGGTAATTTCCAATGTTAACTTATCTATCTCTAAATCAGTATAAGCAATTTGGTCTTGTGTGTAAGCGATGTCTGCATTAATTTTCTTTCTTTCGAGCTCGAGAGCATTGATTGTCGCTTCCAGAGTTGAGCGTTCCGCGCCCACTTCTCTAAGTGCTGCTTCGTATTCGGCAATTTCCTTTTCAATATCTTTGAGCCTGGCGTTTCGCTCGGACATTTGTGCTTGTAGCTCGGCAATTGACACAGCTTCCGAATCCTTCGTAAATAGCAAAAAGCCCCCAATCAGTAGTATGCAAGCAAATAAGCTAACGGCTCTACGCATCTTTGCTATTTTATCACAGCCTCTATTCTTCTTATAGATTCTTTCTTACCGAGAATAAAAAGACAGGTAAAAGGATCTGGTGAGCGTTCTAAACCAGTCAAGGCCACTCGCAA
>DFPA01000061.1:0-11718 GCA_002377025.1 Patescibacteria group bacterium UBA3527 | reverse complement strand
CAATTTTGGAGAAGTTCCACGACCTTCCTCAGTCTCGGGTAATAATCCTCACATGCTTCATCTTTCTTCCATTTTAGAATTTCGTCGTTAACCTCTATATCATTAAAGACAAAACTGAAATCAGTTTCTGTGAAAACCGTTGTGACTTCCTTGCCTACACTGATCCTTTCGCGTAATGCTGGTAGTAGTCTTGCGAACTCATCGCTTTTCACGGGGACATCTTCCGGTAAATAATTGTTGACGTACTCTACAAACTCCTCGTCGCTAAATCGTGCTAAGTGTTCTTTGTTTAACCACAGAAGTTTTTCCGGATCAAAAACAGCACCACTATTGTTTACTTCCTCAAGTTTGAAGACGGAAATAAGTTCTGCGAGAGAATATACTTCCTTATCCCCTCCCCCATTCCAACCTAATAGAGCCAAGTAATTAACGATTGTCTCGGGCAAGTAACCATCATTCAGGTATTCCTCCACAGCTACCGCCCCGTGTCGCTTAGACATTTTTGATCTGTCTGGTGCCAGAATGAGCGGTAAATGGGCGTATTGCGGTCTTTCAAAGCCTAATGATTCTTGTATAAGAATCTGCCTGCTGGTATTGGAGATATGATCCTCGCCTCGTAGCACGTGAGTCACTCCCATTTCGTGGTCGTCAACCACTACTGTGAAGTGATACAGAGCATCATCAATAGAGCGGGCTATAACAAAGTCACCGAGTTCCGTGGTATCAAAGGTGATGTCGCCACGAATTAAATCCTTGAAGGTTAGGGTCTTGTTTGGGTTGCGCAGTCGTACCACCTCGACCTCTTTGGAAGCATCTTTCTGACTCACTTCCCTGCTGACATATGCCATGTCCGCATCAATTACTTTACGCAAATAGTCTTTATATACAGAAACTCTCTCTGACTGACGAACTATTTCTTTGTCGTTATCCCAGGTAATACCGAGCTTCTTAAGTCCCTCTATTATTTCCGTTTCATACTCTCGTTTACTTCTCTCTTTGTCTGTATCCTCACTACGATAAAGCATTACTCCTCCATGGCTTTTTGCAAACAAGTAGTTGAAAAGAGCAGTACGCGCAGTACCAATATGTAAATGTCCGGTTGGACTTGGTGGAATTCTGGTAACTACAGACATAAATTAGTGCTCCTTAGATATTTTGATCAGTATGTCAGCGAGTTTAGCGGCTGCGTCAGACTTTGTAAAGCCGAGAGCGGACTGTTGCATTTTTGAATAGGTCTCCTTATCGCCCATTATTCTGTTTATTTCTGCCACTAGTACTCCGTCAGCAATATTTGCCTCTTCGATTACGCTAGCACCTCCTCGTCTGGCATAGGCATAGGCATTTTTTCTTTGATCATGACTGAATGATTCGGGTATCGGGATCAAAATAGCCGGCTTACCTTTAAGAGCTGCCTCAAAAATACTAGTGCTGCCGGCTCGACTAACAATAATACTGGCCAGGCTCTGGGCGGCGTTCATTTCTCTGGCACTTAAACTACCAAGTACAAAATAGTTCTCCAGAAGCTTTTTAGGAAGATTACGCGCAATTGCTGTTTGTCTTACAGCTTCCAGATTGGCTTCACCCACCTGATGAATAATAACGTAGCTTTCTAGGAGTTCATCCAGTGAGTCGAGTACCAGGGTATTCAATCGGTCAGCACCCAAGGACCCGCCAGTCACAAAAATTACGGGTAGTCTTGGATTAATGTTCAGGGTTTCAAAAGGATTTATTTTTGCCAAAACTTCCTTTCTGATTGGTATTCCGGTCAAAGCTACTTTGTGGCTGGGAAAAAACCGCGCCGCTTCATCGTATGAGATAGCAACATAGCGTGCAAACTTTGCCCCCAATTTGTTAGCTGTCCCGGGCACACTATCTGACTCGTGTACTACAATAGGTATGCGCAAGAAGCCTGCAGCCAGTACTACTGGCACACTAGTGAAGCTTCCTTTGCTCATCACTACGTCCGGATAAATAACAAACAACTTAAAAGTAGCTACAAATATACCAAAAAGGATCCAAATCCGATCTATCCAATTCAAAAAAGAGAAATATTTTCTTTGTCTACCTGCGGGACAGTAGCTAAATTTTATTCCTAAGCGGTTGAGTTCTTCTTTATTGTATGGCGAAGGTCCCATGTAAAAAAGCTCAGCCTTTTTACTTTTGTCTCTAATTTCTTCAGCTATAGCAATGAGAGGATAAAAATGCCCACCGCTGCCACCTCCAACAAGAAGTATTCGCATATGTAGATTATATCTTTTTCTTACGATATTTAGAAATGTTAAGCACAATACCTATATTTGCAAGGGTCACCAAAAGTGCTGTACCTCCATGACTAACAAACGGCAGTGGCAGGCCACTAAGCGGCACAAGAGCCACCATCGATGCAATATTCAGAAAGGCCTGTACAACGATGATGGTAATGATTCCCACTGTCAACAACATGCCAAACAAATCTTTAGCATGAGAAGCTATTCTATATCCCCTGAAAGTAAGAAACGCCAAAAGAGTGATTAGAATAAACGAACCTATGAAACCAAATTCTTCTGCATAAACGGCAAACACAGAGTCACCTATGGGTTCAGGGAGGTATTCAAATTTTTGTATGCTTTGACCGTAACCTCTACCTTCCAAACCTCCTGTGCCCACCGCAATTAGAGATTGTCTCACTTGGTAACTGGCTCCCTGCGGATCGATATTGGGGTCGATAAAAGTCATTATTCGGTCTTTTATATATGGGCGAAATGTTGCCAATAAAGCAACCAAGATAATAGCAGCCAACACCGCATACCCTACATCGCGCCATCTTCCGCCCGCTACGACAAACATTGCTAGCCCGGTTACAACCATTATCAGGTACGAATCGGTATCGGGCTGCAGAAGCATTACAACACCTACCAATGCCAATATTCCAAAAAATGGCAAAGCCCCCTTCAGTGAGCTTTTAATATATGGTTGCATTCCGGAAAGCCAAGTAGCCAAGTAAATTACCAGCCCCACCTTCAGTACCTCAGCCGGTTGCATGGAAAAACCAAGTACTGAAATCCATCTTCTGGCACCTCCGTAACTCAGTCCGATATCGGGTACAAACACCAGCAATGTGAGAAAAATACCAAACAAGAAGATGTAAAAAGCGTATTTACGCCATATTCGGTAGTTTATGTGGCTGGTTATCAAAAGCGCAACGGTGCCGCCAACAATCCCAAACATAAATTGGTTGAAAGCCACATTGCTTAGGGCGGCACCGTCACGCGCCAGCAGGCCAAGCGAAGCCGATGAGAAAACAAAAAAACCGCCCACTACTAAAATAAAAACAATTCCCAGTAGTGTTTTGTCCGCTCCTTTCAACATTTTAAAATGCTATAGCTAAAATAATGCCTGTAGTCGCAAACATAAAACCAAGAATCCAGTATCTCATAGTAACCTTATAGGCCGGCCAGCCAATAGCTTCGAAATGATGGTGAAGCGGTGCAACCAAAAACACTTTCTTCTTTCGGATCTTTTTGGATAATATTTGGATCGCATTGGTACCGACAGTAACAACCAGAAGAAAACCGATGATTGGCAATACGGACACTCCTTCTCCTTCACCCAGTACATCGGTCATAAAAGCAACAACCGTCAGTAGCATTGTAAGCCCCATAACACCTGTCTCTGTCATGTAAAATCTTGCCGGCGGGATATTAAACCACAAAAATGCCAAAAGTGATCCTGCGACAGCCGCACAAAGCGCGGCAATATCAAACTGCGACTGATACAAAGCTATTCCCGCATAAGCGGCAAAGATAAACATAAACACACCTCCTGAAAGACCGTCGATACCGTCTATTACACTGCTCATATATATGCACAATGCGGTAAATACGTAAAAGAACACAAAACCAAAGCCCAATTCGATATTATTGAATCCTAAGAAACTCACACTGGAAATGCCCAATTTATCATAAAACCACCATCCGGAAAGAAGGGCGGCCAGTCCTACGACAAGGAAACGTTGACGTAGAGCAAGACCACCTGCAAAGTGTCCACCACCACCTCTAACGGTGAAATAGTCATCCAAGAATCCGACTACCGAGCCAAGCATTAAAATAAGAAGAGGTAATAAGGTTTGGCTCTTACTGAAAAAATTTAGCTCAGGATTCAAATATGCAGAAAAAAACCAGAACAAAAAAGTGGTAATTAACACACTGCCCCAAATAATCACCCCTCCCATGCGTGGGGTGTTGGTATCTCTTTCCTTGTGCAGGGAGTTAAATATTGGAGTACCGTTATCATCGCCATAGCTAGCCGTGTTACCGGATGTTTTCTTCCACATTTTGTGCTTATACAACTGATGTGCGACAAGTGGTGTTAGGAGTATTCCAACCACAAAAGCGACTATTGTCGGAAGTAGTATTTTAATCAACGCTAGCTCCATATGTCATTCATTCTACCATTAACTACTGGCATATTGCGCCAATAGCTCATCATTAAGTAACTTTACATCCTGAAATCTACCTTCCAGAGACGAGCCCAGTACTACGATGATGATAGGATGTCCCACACCTATATCTACCGCCACAGCGAGGTTTCCTCCGGCAAGGTCGGTAAAACCGGTCTTTGAGGCAATAACACCCGGCAGATCACTCAGATTTTGATTCGTACTGAACACTTCGTATGAATTTCCTTCCGGGTCATTGAAAACAAAAGATTCCTCTCTACTTCTCTCGGTCACCTCAGGTATTTTTGTAATTATGTATCCAAGAAGAAAGGCTACATCTCTGGCGCTACCATATGCTCCAGCTTCGTTTTCGTCCAAATCCAGACCGGTGGCGTTATAAAATAGGAAGCTGTTAAGACCGAGTTCTTCCGCTCGCAGATTCATCGCAGTTACAAATGCATCTTGATGAGCATTGTTCTGCGTCAGATTACTTCCTATGGAGCTAGCTAGAAGTCTGGCTCCTTGGTTTGAGGAGGAGAGTAATGTAAGATCGGCCAATTCTTCAACCTGATACTCTCCGATAATTTCCCTCGTATCGCCCAACTCATAAACCAATAGTAAGGTCATGAGTTTTGTTAGTGAAGCCAATGGACGCACAGTGTCCGGACTTTTTTCAAACAGCACTCTCTGATGTGTTAGGTCATAAACAAACGCCGACTGCGCTTCCAGACTGTCTTTGTCGAGAAATATTTTATCTACAGTTGCATTATCTTTTGGCCGGACTTCCACGGCAACACTTTTAGACTCGTCTTTTTGAGGTATAAGAGCGTATCCCAACACTACAAACAGTAGTAAAGCAAGCACTCCGAGTTGTTTTAGTACCGGTACACGTCGCAACTGCATCATTCTTCTTGATTAGCCTGATAAGCTTCTAGTCTATCCAAAACAGCATCATAGTTTGGCAATTCACTTTTTGTGGATATACCCAGATGACCAAGTAAATCAGCGGTTACTTGGTAAGACGTTTTTGTTCCGTTGCTTCTTTTTTCAACGAGACCTCTCATGGTTAGTTGGCGCAATATATAGTTAGAATTAACACCTCTTATGTGGTCAATTTCGGATCGGGTTATCGGTCCTTTGTAGAGAATGATAGCTAATGTTTCCGACCCTGCCTGACCAATACTCTCGTTTTGTTCACTATTTACCAGGTTCCTAAATAAGTCGTTGAGCTCGGGCCGTGTTGCCAATCGCAATTCTGATTCAGTTTCTACCAAGGTAAGACCGGACGCATTGAGTCTGCTCCTGAGTACTTCCAAAGCTTCGTTCACGCTCTCCATGCTCTTTCCCAACCATTTTGCCAAGTCGGTTCGTTTAACAGGATCTCCTTTAACAAAGAGTACACCTTCAATAATTTGATCCAGCCTTAAATTTTCCTTGCTCATAGAACCATTATATCTCAATATTGCGGAATACGAATCTCATTGGACTCTAGCGAAATATCCGCAAAGGGCTCAATTTGACTAACGCTGTGTCCGCCGTTGCGAACAGCTTCCAGTACGGCCAAAAAACCCACAATTGCAATTTTAGGTTCATCGTAACCACGTATTAATTCACTGAGAGTAACCCGGGCTCTTGTTTTTAAGTTGCTTTCCAATTTATTCATCATTTCCTCCAGGCTAACGGTAGCTTTGACTTGCACTTTGGGTTTTGCAGTCGGTACTTCAAGAGCAGACGTGAGTAGTAAAATAGTCTTAGACAAAAATTTCACAGTTATGTCGGCGGGAGGGGTAAAGAGGATTTCTCTTTTTTGCGGTCTTCGATAGTGCAGATTACACTTGCCAAAGTTCGTTTGGATGTCCTTGGCCGCTGTCTTAAAGATTTGATACAACCGTAGTCTCTCCTCCAGTTCCTCGATGGCTGACTCCTCTTCTTTACTTAAATCAAGAACCGGCAAGAGCGATTTTGATTTTATCAGTACCAGTGTTGCTGCCAGCTCGATAAATTGAGATGTGTTCGGAAGCGATGCTTCCTGCATCATGGCCACTCTCTCAATGTATTCGTCAGTTACTGCTGCCAGTGATATGTCGTTAATTAACAACTTTCTCTTCTCAACCAAATCAATGAGAAGATCCAGAGGACCTTCAAAAATCTCTGTTTTGATAGAAATAGACGGATTACTAAGCATTATCATCATTTTACCTTACAAAAAAGAAATACCCATTTAAATGGTACTTTAAATGGGTATTTCTTTTGACTTACTCTACTCCTCAAAAAAGTACCCTTCCTCCTTCATGACAAATGTTACTGTATTTGAGAATATTCTAATAAAGGGAAAATCTTGTACGTAGGGCTGTTTCAAGCTTTCAGACTGCTCTATAGTCGTTCGATTCTTAGCCATGGTCTTTCGTCCTCTTTCATTATACAAGTGAAAAAGAGGTTCCACTCTATCTATAGCTTTCACAAATTTCGCTTCTGAGGATGAAAGCGCTTCGTATTCTTCCAGTATGGGTGTCATATAAGCCCGTAGATGGTCGGGTGATTTACTAAGTACCACCTTCATGGCCTTAGCTTCTTTGGATCTGACTTTTGGTGTCTTTAGGTAGCCGATCATGTCTCCTGTTTCCACCTCATCTATATCATGCCAAGTGATCATCTCATAGATTTTTTGCCAGTCCCACTCTTTGTTAGGATCTTCCAGTGGCAAGAAGTAAGTGGCTAGAATATGCATGCCGTAGACATGCTCGGCTACGGACTCGGTGTAATCCTTCCCTTCTCTATCATGATGGTAGCGGATTTCGTACTTGAGTCCATACAGGTACTGAATCTTACTTACTTCACTAAGTATCATTTTCTTTGTTAAATCCTCAAGCCTCATATTTCTTCAGCAATTTTCACTAACAATCTGACAGGTTCTCCAGTAGCACCTTTTGCCAGTTTGTCACTAGCCACACTATCCATCCTCGGTGCCATATCAATATGTGCCCACTTTACACCCTTGGGGACAAAGTGCGAAAGAAAAACTCCTCCTTCAATTGTTCCGCCAAAGCGAGAAAAGTTGGTGGCAATGTTAGAGATGTCGGCGCGAGCACTTTTTAAGTATTGCTTGTATTCATTCCATAGCGGCAATGGCCAAACCAGGTCTCCGGTCTTTTCTCCAAGTGTACGTAATTTAGCTTCAAGGTCATTATTTTTTGTCATTATCGCGCTGGCATGTTGGCCGAGGGCAACTAGCGACGCGCCGGTTAGGGTCGCCACATCAATAATGGTGTGCGGTTTGAACTTACCTGAATAGGTTAGTGCATCAGCTAAAACCAACCTGCCTTCTGCGTCTGTGTGCAGGATTTCCACTGTTTTACCGCTCATGCTGGTTACAATGTCACCTGCACGCATAGACGAGTCAGAAACAGCATTCTCGGCTGCCGGAATAATTCCGATCACATTTTTCTCCAGTTTAAGATCAGAAATAGCCTTCATGGCGCCCAGCACTGCGGCGCCACCAGACATATCCATATGCATATCGTGCATGGCTCCGGTCGGCTTCACATTCAAACCACCCGTATCATAGGTAATACCTTTGCCGATGAGTACCAAAGGTCTAGTATTTTTCTTGCCGCCGTTGTAAGTCATAACGATCAACTTAGACTCTTCGGTAGTGCCCTGTCCAACAGCCAAAATAAGCCCGGCGTTCAATTTACGAAGCTTGTCTTCCCCCAGTACTTCCACCTTCACTCTGCTGTTGCTGAACGTCTTCTTAGTCAGTGTGGCCAAGATACTCGGCGTCATGTCCAGAGCAGGTGTGTTGGCTATATCTCTGGTGAGGTTCATTGCTTTGGCAACGGTTTCGCCCTTAAGAAGTGCTTTTTTTGCAGATTTATCTTCAACTCCGGAAAGAAGGATTTCCCGCACGTTAGTGTTTTCGTTGTTGCTTTTATATTTGGTAAAACTGTATTCCGCCAACAGAAAGTTTTCAGCGACAGTTTGCCAAAACCACCTTTCACCGTACTCCTTGAGTGAAGGAAAATCTCCGGGAGATATACCCAGTGCCAATCTTTTAATCTTGTGAGTTTTGGCGGCTAGGACTATACTCCTCAGAGTAGTACGGAACTTACGCTCGTCCATTTTCTTTATGTTAGCTGCGCTAAATTGCAGGACTGAAATCGCGTTAGCACCAATAAGCAACGCTGTTGGCTTATTTTTACCGCTCACCAACTCCAATCTTGTGTATTTCTTTCCAATCTCTTCTAACTTTTTATTCGTTGCTGTCAGCTTCATTCTGTTTCTCTTTAGATAGTAAGGTGTCAATTCTGTTCATATCGCGTGGGAATAAAGATGCTTCGCGGATATTTTCAAGACCGCAAAACTTCATAGTAAGCCGTTCCAATCCCATACCGATACCGCCGTGAGGAGGAATACCGTATTCAAATGCCTGCAGATAGAAAGCAAATTTCCGCGGATCAAGACCTTTTGCTTGCAACTTTCCAACCAGCTCGTCTTTTTTATGTATTCGCATACCGCCAGAGCACATTTCCAGACCTCTGAATAACAAATCGAAACTAAGGGTAAGCTCCTTATTGTTTGGATCAACAGCTGTGTAGAAAGGACGCTTGCTAACAGGATAGTGTGTAACAAATATCCAGTCTGAAGCAAGATTTTCCTTGGCGTATTGACAGATAAAACGTTCATCTTCAGGATCCAGGTCAGGTTCGCCCGTTTTATCGTTGCCTAGCTGTGTTTTGATTATTTCTTGCACTTCTCTCAGGGTCATAATTGGAATCTGCTCGGGAGTCAACGGAGCTCCTATATTCAATGTTTTCAACTCAGAAGCACAAGAATCAGCAACGGTGGTTGAGATGTGTCGTACAAGCCCGTTTACTAGAGCAATTACGTCACTATGATCTTCAATGAATCCCATCTCCAGATCAAGCATGCTTATCTCGCTTAAGTGTCTGGTGGTGGCACTTTTCTCAGCTCTGAATGTTTGTCCCACAGCAAAAACTCTTTCAAATACTCCCACCATAATCTGTTTGTACAGCTGTGGACTGGTGGCCAAAGAAGCCTTTCCTTCCTTGAAATAATCTACGTTAAATACTTCAGCTCCTCCTTCCGCGTCTCCGCCAACTAGTTTTGGTGCCTGAAACTCCACAAAGTCATTCTCCAGCAAAAAGTTTCTGAAGGCCGATAAGATAGTACTCTGAACTCTAAAAATGGCTTTCTCGCGCCGGCGCTTAAGGGTTAATGGACGGTTGTCCAGATTAGTATCTAAATTAATGTCACCATCCAGCTCGAAAGGTAGTGACTCTGAAGCATTCAGTATAGTGATGCTTGTAATTTCCAACTCCAAATCACCATTTTCCACTTTGTCGTTTTTTTGACTGTCCTCTCTTTCTTTAACAATTCCACCAATTTCGACAGCAGACTCCTCTTTGAGATTGTCACAAATGCTCTTCACTTCCGGTTTAGCAAAGACAACTCCTTGTACCCGTCCACTTCTATCCTCAATCTCTAAAAAAGCTATTTTGCTTTGGTTTCTAAGTACTTTGACGTTGCCTGCAATAACAACTTCGTTTCCCACTTCATTCCGTAAGTTCTTAATTAATACTCTTTCCATACGTTTAGTTCGTTTAGTTTAAGTTTATGCCGATTGTATCACGTACCCTTTCCATAACTGACTGAGAGACCTCTTTTGCCTTCCTTGCGCCTTCAGCCAGTACCTCCCGGACTTCACTATCCGTGATCCTTGCTCGTTTTGCCTTTAGGGGCTCGATAAAAGAATTTATGTCAGCTGATAGTATTTTCTTTAGCTCACCATATTTACCAGCGTTTTTCTCGTATAGAGAAAGTAGTTCATCTTCGTCTCTGAACAATTTATGAATGGCCAGTACATTCTCAGGTATATTACCTTCAGAGTCGGTCACAATACTCATGACTGCCTTCTCGATCTCATTACTTTCACCAAACAGAGGAATGACGTTCCCGTAGCTTTTACTCATTTTTTGACCATCCGTACCAGGCACAATTCCTACGCCCTCAACGATAACAGTTTCCGGTTCCTTGAGGGTTTCTTTGTATGCTCTATTGAATTTACCCACTGCTTCTCGTGTGTACTCTAGATGCTGGCGTTGATCCTCGCCTACCGGTACAACATCTGTGTCGTACAGTACAATGTCGGCTGCTTGCAGAATGGGATAAGTAAACAGACCGACATTCGGCTCCAGTCCTTTCGCTACTTTGTCTTTATAAGCATGTCCTTGCTGCAAAAATGGCACTGTAACCATGCAATTTAGGACCCATGCCAGCTCAGTGTGATCCGGGTTATCAGATTGTCTAAAAATAACAACTTCTTCAGGATCAACTCCCACTGCCATGTAGTCACGAACAACATTCAGGATGTTTCTCTGTAGAGTGTCAGGGTCTCTTAAGGAAGTCAATGAGTGATAATCCGCTACCATTAGGAAACTTTCATACTTCGGATAAAGATCAAGAAAGGGCTTCAAGGCACCGAAATAATTTCCAATGTGGAGATCTCCCGAAGGCTGTAAGCCGGTAAAAAGACGTTGTTTTTCCATCACTGAATATTAGCAGATATAACCTCTTTTACCAATATAACCAAACTATACGGGAAGTGAGAGTGTAAAAGTAGATCCTTTTCCTTCACCTTCAGATGTAGCTGTGATGTCACCGCCCATATCTTGCGACATTTTCCGAGCTATATATAGACCGAGTCCGGTACCGCTCACATTTACTGAGTTTGCGTTATCAGCACGCTCAAACTTTTCAAACATGTCGTCAATGGTCTCCGGGTCCATTCCTATACCGGTATCTTTGACAGAGATGTTTACTCTCTTAGGTTTCGTACTGTCACTTACTATGACGGTGACGGCACCTTTCTCCGTGTATTTCATTGCATTGTCTATTAAGTTATGGAGTATTTGGTTAACCTTACCCTCATCGGCCTTCACTGTGCCATCTGAGTTTTTCAGTTTGTTTTCATACGATAGTAACAAACCCTCGTGCATAGCTTCTCTGCGCAAACCGTCAACTACCTTTTCAACCATCTCATTCACATTGAATCTACTTATTTCATACTTCATATTACCCGCCTGAATACGAGAAACATTGAGGTAATCTTCCACCGACATCGTCATCAAGCGAGTCGATTCGGCAATACGCTCAATAGCCTCTCCAACTTTCTTTGGAACCTTGCCGTAACTTCCTTCAAGAATCATAGAAGCATAGCCACGAATGGATGTTAGAGGACTTCTGAGCTGGTGTGAAGCAATGGAAACGAACTCAGACTTCAT
>DFPA01000052.1:2029-10911 GCA_002377025.1 Patescibacteria group bacterium UBA3527 | reverse complement strand
GCCTTCGTACCCATGCTGGTAGTACCAAAAAGTTTAATGTTGGCGGAGCTTTCACTTACCTCCAATTTAAGGAGCAAACCTGTCTGTACAGCATCACTAAAATACTGATCAAATATAAAGTTTCCAAGCGAATAAAAAACCGGCACTTCATCGATTAAGCCGACATCTTGTACCACATGTGGATGATGACCGACGATAAGGTCTGCTCCTTGCTCAACCAGCTTTCTGGCTACTTCCTCTTGGTGTACCGAATGAACTGGTTCATATTCATCTCCCCAATGTACGTAAAATACCTGAAAATTACTTACTCGAGAAACTTCCTTCATCATTGTCTCAACCTCCTTCTCTAGAAAAGTAGCCCCCGCCAGGTTCATGCCTATAAGAGCTATCTTTCCACCTTTTGTTTCTACGTAAGTAACTGAGGTACTGGTCCCCACACTATACGGTGCTCCAAAGGGTGTTAGATTAGCACGTGCAAGATTGTCCCTTGTCTCAAAGTAGCCTTCACTGCCAAAATCATCGCTATGATTATTGGCGATAGAAGTATGAGTAACTTTGGCTTCCTTGAGTAATTGCAGAGATGATGTAGCCACCGAGAAAGTAAAACTCCCTGACGGCGTAGGAACGTGAGTGTTGGGTACAGAGGCTTCAAAGTTAGTTACCACATAATCACTCCCGGCGAAGAACTCACTAACCTCACTCAGTGGATATTCCGAACCAAACTGCTTTATCTTTTGTTCTACATCTCTCCCAAGAAATAAGTCACCGGTAAACACAATACCGGTTGACTTGCTTTCAGTGAATAAACCCGTACGTTCTGATAAATTGCTGTAAAAAACAAACTTATTTGTTGTGTACTGATAGTACACAACGGAAGAAAGCGCGAGTATCACGCTTAGTACAATAAAAATACTTCTTAGAGAATGCCGTTCTTTATATGAAATATTCCCATTTCTAAATACCACATAGCAGTAATAACAAAAGCCAGCGCAAGAGTCAAAGCAACCAAAGTTACAATACCCATTTGCTTCACACTCATGTGCCCATAAGTTTTACCTGTTGGCACTTCCTGCTTCTTGATATCAACATCTATTCCTAATAATGCAGAAATGGTCTCGGGTTCTAGACGTTCATCAGTGCGCATGACCTTGTGCAGTGAGTCTACTCTCCGTTTGTGAGTGTCCTTATTCTCCCGCAAAACCATAAGAGCCGTCTCTACATCTTTTTCATGCCATTTGGCACTAATGAGAAGGGATTTAATTTCCTCATCCGGTGCACTCGGGTCCACTCCATTCACTGTAAGTAAATGTTCCACTACATTTCTGTCAATCATAATGTTACGTACTCATCGGTATTATCGTTGGTAAGCTCCAATTCAGCCCCTCTGTCGGAAATATGAACAGCATAAAGCTCCAAAAGCACCATCAAAAGACTTACAACCACCGGTCCTATCACAAATCCCAGTGGTCCAAAAACGGAAATACCGCCCAATACCGACAATAAGATAAGAAACGGATGAATGTGATTACCTCTACTTATGAGATATGGCCCCAACAGATTATCGATTAAACCGACGGCTGTCATACCCCAAACGGTCAAGCCGACAGCGAATGCATATTGTCCGGTAAATACTAGATAAAGAATGGCAGGTACAAGCACTACCGACGTACCTATACTGGGTATAAGCGCACCAAAGGCCGCTATGAAGCCCCACAGGATAAACCTTTCGAAGCCAAACAGCCATAGACCTAAAGCTGTCAGAGTGCCCTGAATAAGAGCAATTAGAATGGTGCCAGTAGCAACAGAACGCACCGCCACCGCCAATCGTCTCAAAATTAATTCGTCCTCATTATCGGGAAGAGGGCTGATTTTGACTAGCGTCTTGGTAAAAGTGCGGCCATCACGAAACAGATAAAAAACTCCAATCATGGAAATAAAGAACAAAAATACAGTAGTTGCAGTACCGGCAAATATCACTCCCAGATTACCCGCCAACCAAGCTGCAGCTTGCTGAGTAAGATTGTTCACATCTACGTTCATAGACGGAACAAGCTGATTGATAGTTGCTTGTAAGGTAGCGAGGCTATCTGAGAATCCTAAAGAGCCAGAATTAGCCAGAGCGTAGATGGAAAAAGCCTCATTGACCAAAGTGGACGTCAGGAAAAACAAAGGAATAATCACCCCGACAAATACTAACAAGGTAGCAAACAGTGCAGCCAATGAACGACTTTGCCACCACACTCTGGGAACAAGCTGGTCAAAGAGAGGGTAGCAAATAGTTACAATTACTGCAGACAAAGCCAGCGCGCCCATAAAAGGAGCAAACATTTGCCACACCAAGTATGCTACACCGCCAAGGAGTCCGAAGAAGAAAACATATTCTACTATCTTATTGGTCGGCACTGTATGAATTTTATCACTTTAGTTGCCAAAAATGAACAAGTCTTGGGTAAAACCAAATACTCAGAGCCTATGTAATGAATGAGAGCTCTTGCTGTTTAACAAAAACATAAACAACCATGCCAAGGATAAGTAGGATAAATATTACAACAACTGCCAACAAGGATTTGCTATCCATATTAATTCAGTATCTCCTCAACGTCATCCAACTCCCTTCTAATGAGCGTCTCGGAAACCTGCAAAGCCCGATGAAGACTATCGATCATTTCTTGATCTTTCTTAGAAACCTTCGATTTTCTTCCCAGCTCTTGAAGCTGTTCGTGTATTTCATCGCGCAATGCGGCAAATATTTTGTCAGTTTGTCCCTTGGCGATTACCATCTCCCTTTTCAACCTTTTCTCCTTGCGGACAAACTCTATTCTCTGACTTCGAATGTAAAGAAGTAATACTACCAACAGTGCCCCAAGAAAAATCGCAGTGAAATGCGTCATGTTAACCAAATTCCGCAAGTCTTGCCATGAACCCTGCAAAGACTCAGCGGACATCTGATTAACAACTAGCACCGGCAATGCAACTGTTCGGCTGTTACCTGCCATATCTATTGCAGAAATTTTCAACTTAGTTCCTTTAATGGAAAGATTTTCAAGTGAAAACCCTTGTGCCGCTTCCGCCGGAGTCAATTCAACTTCATCGGATCCAAAATTAATCACATAGTGACTGACGCCGGAAGTGGTATCACTGGTACGTGCAGTAATTATTGGTAAAAAAGAACCGCTTTCCGGATAAATGATCTCCGGTACAAATGGAAGCGGCTCTTTGGAGTCAACAAGTAGAGGTAAGGTGGCAACCTCTCCCCAACCATCCTCATTTTTGAACTGAACTAACAAATACTGTAAGCCTTCTTTCAGATCTTCACTTGAAACAGAGAATTCAGAGATGGGTGGATCAAATGAAACTTGTGGCTCAGTTTCATCTTCAGTCACAATTTCCACTGCAACTTTGATGACATCTTCAGGTAGATCCCAAGTGAAAGTACCTGTTTTGGTTGTATTCCAGCCGCCCGAAGTGTCGAAGTCTTGACTGGAAACGATCGGTGCTACAGGGGTAGCCGCTACTGCGAAGACCGGTAGCGCAAATGCTGCCAATACAGGAAATAAGAGTGATTTCTGAAGACGAAGAACCATAACCTTGTATAAGATATTATGACATAACAAATTTTTCCTGAAGCTAGTTATTCAACAAAGGTAGACGAAGAGTTAGTACTCCGGCATCCATATTGGCTTGCACTTTTGACACGTCCACTTCCTTCGGTAAGACAATTTTGCGGTAAAATCGCCCCCAGACGCATTCCGCAGTCGACATTTCCAAACCTACATCCACCAAAGGAGCTCTTCTTATACCGCTGATTGCCAGAATATTATTACTGCCATCAAGCGCGACTTCTAAATCATCTACAGTTGCTCCGGCCAATTGCGCGTGTACAATAATTTCTCCGTTTCCGGAATAAACATCAACTTTAAGCTGAAACGATCGCCTGTCATCAGGATCACTCAAGGACATCTCTGTCTTTGAACCACGATTTTTGAGATGTTTAAGAAAGGACATGAGAATATTCTACTCCAACAAGTCAAGGCTTTTAGAGACTTCAGTGGAAAACAGTCTAAGTTTTTACTGTCCTTATGTCTGTCCATTTTGTCGTGTAGGCTGGGGATAAGTGATTCTTTTTCACACTGGTACTTCCGTGAATCTCCTCTCCGATGGTAATCGCTCCTCGACCTAGCTTATTATTTACCCTGTCAAGCAGTTTCATGAGTTCCCCTCCTTTAGGATTATGAGGTGCAAAAAGTGTATCTTGTACCAATCGCGCCGGAAATAGTCCACTAAATACGACTCCAACCTTTTTATATGGTACTTTCTCTTCAAAAGCACTTGAAACGGCTTCTTTGGCCATTTTCAGGAGTACTCGTGAGTCGTCTGTTGGGTTTTCCAAAGTGATGTCAATAGAGCCGCCACGCAAGCGCCAATCTCCATATCTTGAAGGCCTCATGATTATGTACATATGTGTAGCAACAAAACGCTTTTTTCTCAGATCACGAGCGGCACTAGTGACATGATGAGTCACTTCATTCTTCAGAACATTCAGATCATTAGTGGCCTTACTTAGAGAATGGGTACTCATAATGCTTTGTTGTGAGCCGCTCTCGCCTTTGATTTCCTCCATTGCATTCTCTGTCAATTCATCGTACTTCCGTACTTCGTTTATGCTGTAAAGGTCGCAGATTTTCCGGCGCGGCAGCGCTAGAAAATCTGCGACAGTCACAAGACCATCCCGCATCATCCTCTGGCTGATTTTGGGTCCAATACCCCAAACAGAAGAAAGCTCCACTGTCTGTTGAACATCTATCCAATTTTTGCCTTCCAGTAAGCAAACTCCTTCTCTATTTTTTCCTATTTTGCTGGCTACCTTGGCAATTGTCTTCGATCTTCCCGCACCTAAAGTTACGGGTATACCAACTTTTGTTTCTACCGCGTTTTTAATTCTTCTAAGCTCAGTTTCTATCTCGCCACGAACTCCTATTAAGCTAAAGAAAGCTTCATCTATTGAATACTGCTTCACTTCATCGACTTCCTCCCTTAAAACCCTCATCACTCGTTTGGAGATATCGTGGTATAAGCTGAAATTGGAGGAGAATACAGTTACACCGGCATCTTTGAATTCATCTCTAACTTTGAAATGAGGAATGCCCATCGGTATACCCATATCTTTCACTTCATTGGAACGAGCCACTACACAACCGTCATTTCCGGACAATACGACAACCGGTTTATTACCAAGATCCGGCCGAAACAACCGCTCACACGAAACAAAGAAGTTGTTACAATCCAAAAGAGCAACGTGCTTCATGATTCAAACTGTCGCACACTTCCTACCACTACACCCCAAATATAACAATCATCTTTATCGTTCACTAAAATAGGCTCGTAAGATTCATTGGCAGATAGAAGATAGCAACGACCATCTCGAACACAAAGCTCTTTTACAACCATTTCTCCATATACTGCCGCCACCACTATCTGTCCATTTTTCACCTCAATGGAACGATCTATTACCAAAACATCTCCGGAAAAAATACCCCTGCCTTCCATTGAGTCTCCAGCCACTCGCACAAAAAACGTACTGGCTGGGTTTTTCACCAACAAATCGTGTATATCAAGTATTTGGTCAACTGAATCATCTCCCGGAGATGGAAATCCGGCTGACGGAGACGAGTTATAAAAAGGAACACTTTTGTTTCCTCCACCTATTCTCGCCACCTCTCTTACCACTGTTTCATTCATAAATACATTATACAACCACGACTCCACCGGAGAGATAGTCTTGTAAATACCAAAGTCCCGTCATTATAAACAAAAGACCAACACCGTAAGCAATTTGCATGGGATTTTGCTTCCTTATCTCTATTAAGATAGAAAGTAACAAGGATATTACCACCAATAATCCCAAGAACACGTAAAGTATCTGCACTAATACCATAGGTTGGGTAAGAATGGCCAACCGGGACTTTGTTGAAACTTCCTCACCCTGAAGTACGACCGGTTCAGTATCGGGAGCGACTGTGACTGTACCCATATATACAGACTTCTGAGTGTCAGTGCTTACATCAATTGGCACTACTTCGCTAGTAACTACTGTTTCCGCACTGGCAACTCCCTCAGTCTCTATAGGCTGAGCCAGCGGTTTTGTAACTGTCTCCTTCACGACAGTAATGGATTCGGTGTTTACATCACTGTTTGTTGCAGCTGCCGCCACCGCAGGTGTGCCAAAAAATTGCACCACAAAAACCGTACTGGAACCTTCAAACTGACCTTCCGCAACGCCGATACCAATCTCTGTAAAGCTGCCGTTCATGATATTTGCTCGATGAGTCGGCGAATTCATCCAAGCCTGCACGACTTCGCTCGAATCATTAAAATGCACCGCAAGATTTTCTCCGGCATTAACAAAATCATAACCGACGGCCTTAAACCAATACCAAGGCGAAACCCCATCAGGACTATAGTGTGCGAAGTAGCCATTCTTGGCCATGTGTTCAGCTTTCATTTGTGCGGCTTTTGCTAAGGCAGGATTGTTTCGCAAAGGCGTAAGCGACGCTTCACCTCTTTTTACGTTGGTGTCGTTCACAACCACTCCGGGAAGAACCGAAGTTAAAAGCCAATCAGAACTTTGCCAAAAAATAATCTGAAGGTTAGCAGTGACAAAAGAAAGTACAACAAGCACAAACATCATCAGACTGGCTTGTGCCCGCAAACTATAGGGCTCATAGTGATTCTCTACCCTGGGAATAAAAAGTTGCAGTAACCAGTTTCTCATTTACTTGTTATAGCGCTGTCTTCAGGGAAGGTCAAACCTGTGCAAATGTAGCTATTTATAAACTCCCTAGTGTACTCTCTGACATTGCCGGTCGGAAATCCTTGTTGCAGTGAAGGTTCTGCAATTTGTGTCCGTTCTTGCCACTGAAAGCTTTTTACTTGACCGGCTACAAGCTCGTCAAAAACGCCGGTTAGTGGCGTGTAAAAACCATACCATGTCAAAAACAACTGCAATTTCAGTACCTCAAAGTCATTGTTATCGGCTCCAATAATAAGGTTGTCGGTCAAGTATGGTTCACAGGTCATACTCTCTTCACGCACCAACGGCAAATGCAAATCATTTGCATTTTCAAGTTTCGTCACCTCCATATTACAGTCGCGTGGTTCATCAGCTAACCGTGAATTAGTGTCCGGTAGTGCTAAATAACAAGAGTTACCGTCTTGTGCATAAACAACATAAAATCCCTCTTCCAAGTAAAAATTGTAACTCCCTTCCCTGTCTGCCGTAGTGGTGGCTATGGTATTCAAAGACTCAGCAAACACCACTTGACCGGGACTAGCACGACCGGTTACCTCATAGCCGGCGGATGTTGTAAGTGGTAGCAAAAGTAGTAAAAGCGACAATCGCATATCATAAGTATACTCAAAATGCACTAACTGTGATAATTTTGTCGTATGGAAAAACTTATCCGTATAAATAAGCGCATGGCCGACCTCGGTTTGTGTTCACGTCGAGAAGCAGACTCGCTAATAGGCGAAGGTGTTGTGCGTGTCAACGGAAAGAAAGCGGTTATTGGACAATCGGTGTCCGAAAGTGATCATATTACCGTCGGAAAGAATATTCATGCGGATAAGGTGTATCTTGCCTACTATAAAGGCAGGAAGATAATCACCCACTCTCCCGAAAAGGGCGAAGTAGATATTGCTTCACGTTTGCGCAAGGATTACGGTATCACGGGAGTATATCCAATCGGTCGTTTGGATAAAGATTCTGAGGGTCTGATGATACTCACAAACGATGGACGTCTCACCGCTCCCCTGCTAGACTCAGACAATGGTATAGAGAAAGAGTACGAAGTGACAGTAGATAAGCAAGTAAGTAACGGTTTTCTGAGGAAAATGGAAAGTGGAGTTAATATCGAAGGCTACTTGACTAAACCCGCCAAAACCAAACATAAATCTCTTAAAACTTTTACTCTGACTCTCACCGAAGGCAAGAAGCATCAAATTCGTCGTATGTGTGCGGCGTTGGGTTATCAAGTCGAGAGCCTAAAGCGCATCAGGATTGCACATATAGAAATAGGCGGTCTTAAACCAAACCAATACCGCAAACTAAACAAAGAGGAGGTACAAAAGTTATTGGAGCTTATTAAGGTACGAGCCTGAGTTGAATTGTGTCTTCCAGAATATCTCTCAGGCTCTTTATTTTGTACTCTTCTTCGTAAAATTCACGATCTGCAAAGTACGTGAACAAAAATTGAAGAGTTCTTCTCAACGATTCATCTCCGGCGAGCTGTGTCTCACAAGTGTCAAGATTATAAATTTCACCATCCAACGACACAATGAAGTGATAATCAATACCATCTGTCTGACTGGCACAGTTGCCAACCCTCTTTATTGCCGCCCTTCTCACATCACTAGCAATTATATTGTCTTTGATCTCCTTCCATAACTTCAGGGGAATTTTTCCCTCTTCCGCATTATTCACTGCCGGATTTTCAAAGTACTTATACGAACGATCGTAGCTAATCTCAAAAGATGAACAGGACTGTCCACGCATACAACCACCATACTCGTCTCCTACAATGCGGAAACTGGTTTCCAGCTCATAATTCAGTCTCGACAAATCCTCGTTTTGCAGATACTCAGCTTCGAAAGTGGTATAGAAAAACAACATTCCCAAAAGAACTCCAATAATGAAACTCGAAATAATCAAAAACCAATCCGCTCTATTCATATCAAGATTATATCAAGAGTTTGGTCATCAAAGTTGATTGCGGTATGATATCGCCACACAGGAGGGTTCGCATAGTGGTCTAGTGCGCTCGCTTGGAAAGCGAGTTGGGTGTTACAGCCCTCACGAGTTCGAATCTCGTACCCTCCGCCAATTT
>DFPA01000052.1:0-1642 GCA_002377025.1 Patescibacteria group bacterium UBA3527 | reverse complement strand
ACGGGCGCGCCGCTTGGCGGCGAAGGTGAATGGGGCGGCAACCGAAAAGCGCGGGGATGTGTCTTTCAAAACAGGGTTCGTTCCGACTTTTTGTACAAACTGCTTCAACGCAGGCAAATCGTCGGACGAACTCAAAATATCGGTTTGTTTCAAGTCCAAAATCCATTCCCGCAGGGGTTCGACCCGATTCTTTCTCCCGCATGAAAAATCTTTTTCCTTTGCCCGCAAAGCGGCGAGAGAGCGCATGAGTGCGTCTTTCTTTTTCAGATATGTTTCTTTTGGAATGTCGCCATCAAGGTACACGGACACCAACTTTTCCATGCGCTCCTCGTCCGCTTTGATAGACCGCGAAAGATTTTGAACCTCGCTTCCTGAAGCGTCTTTCTCTTCGCGCTCCCACTCGTCAACACGCGATAACATCCAATCGGTGTACCGCTCGGGAAGCGAGATTGTTTGAAGCCGTGCTCGTAGTTTTTCCGCGAGGTCTTTCTCTTGGATATACGGTTGCGCGCAGCGGCCGCGCTTCTTTGAGCACCGATAGTAGCGATACTTGGTGCCATGACGATTCGTAGTCCATTGCGCACTAATCATGGAACCACACTCGGCACATCTAAAAAGACCAGTGAGCGGAAAATCGTGCTTCACTCTCCGCTTGCGCGGCCGCTCCATATTTTCAATGACTTTCTGCACGGCTTCAAACAATGCGGGAGAAATAATCGGTTCAAAGCTTCCCTCAAACCATTCGTCACCATGTTTGACCATTCCCAAATATACTCTGTGCGTCAAAAGACGTTTGAGGGAAGCTTTGGCAAGTGGCGTTCCATTTCGAGATACCACGTTCAAGTCCGCTAAAAATGCGCCGAGAGATTTTAGCGTGTGCGTTCCTTTGGCGTATTCCTCATATGCTAACTTCACAATCCGCGCATTTGTTGGGTGCGGCTCGATATTTCTGATACGCGGATTGTTTTGATAGCCAAAGGGCGCACGATTCAACCACTCGCCACGGCGCAATTTTTGGCGAACACCTCTTTTGATATTTTCGGATAGATTGTCAGAATAATATTTAGATTGCCCGAACGCCACTTGCAACATAAAGAGCCCCTGCGGGGTTGGAGAGAACCAAAAGGTCGGAAAGCGCAAAGACGTGATCCTTTCAGTATCGACGGCATAGATGACGCGCCCACCATCAATGCTATTTCTCGCCAAACGGTCGGGGTGCCACGCCAGTATGCCCTGCGCTTCTCCTGCCTCAATGCGCGTCATCATTTCCGCAAACTGCTCACGGCCGGGTGTCTTTGCGCTTTTCGACTCTTGAAACTCCGCCAGGATTTCAAGATTTTCTTTACGCGCATATTCACGCAGTTCATACAACTGTGCCTCAATACTCATCACTTGGCGGTCGTCATCTTCAGTGCTCTTTCGAGCGTATAGAAAATATTTTGGTTCTCTCATAAATATGTTTTTGGATTTGAAACAAGTAGACATCATCCCTCGCGTCTTTTCGGTTTTGTTCACGCCGCCCCATTCACTTTCGCCGCCAAGCGGCGCGCCCGTTTGCTTTCCGCCGCGCCTGCGGCACGGCGGCCTTCCGTCCTAACGGAGCAAGAAGTTTCAATCTGCGGGGACATTCTCACCTTTGCGC